>JBDTTM010000032.1:0-18259 GCA_039930605.1 Bacteroidota bacterium | reverse complement strand
TGAACTGGCCGCTAAATCTTAACTCCATTCTTTCGCAAGGTCTCAAAAACTTCTGCTTCCGAAACTTCTCCACTCTTCAATCCTGCCTCAATCCATTTTGCTATCAAATGCTCATCCTCTTTAGATTTGAGCACGCGCGTTTTCAAATGGTGTTTCTTAAAAAACTCCTTTGACAAACTTTCTTTTCCGTCAGGTATTTTTACAATTACCGTTGTCATATTTCTTTGATTTCAAAACAAAGATAATTAATTCTAATAGGTCATTCAATTAACTTTTTGCCTTCTAATTTTTTTTCCAGGAATTCAGAATATCCTTCGCCGGCATTTTTTGCCTTCTGCCAGTTCTCATAAGCTTTGTCTGTATCTCCGAGTTTATAAAGTATGTCCCCGTAATGTTCAAGCACGGTCGGACTTTTTTCGCTGCCATGTGACAATGATTTTTCAATCCACGTCTTTGCATCGTTGTACTTTCCCTGCTTGTACATGATCCAGCCATATGTGTCTTCGTAAGATCCCTGGTTGGGCTCAATCGCATTCGATTCCATCGACATCTTCTCTGCTTTGTCCATTTTTTCTCCGCGCACAGAAAGGAAGTATGCGTAGTTGTTCAGCACGTTTGCATCTTTGGAGTTCAGCTCAAGTGCCTTGTCATAATTCTCATCACTCTTTATATAATCTTTCAACTCGTTGTAAGCTTCTCCGAGACTGGAATAAAATTGTCCTTCGAGATTTTTGTTGTCAACGATCAGCTTCACTCCGCTGTTCAATGATTTTACAGCGTCATTGTATTTTTTCTTTTGGGAGTTCGCCAATCCGTTAAAGAAATATCCCATTGGCTGATCAGGAAAATTACTGATCACTTCTTCGCTTTCTGTAAGCAGTGAATCCCATCGCTGCATCTGCGATTCCAAAAACATCAGTTGTTGCGCAACAGAAAATTCCTTGGCACCCAGTTTCTTTGCAATCTGGTATTCAGCAAGTGCAGTGTCATATTGCTTATCCTGTATCAGGAAATCACCATATACAGCATGGGCCCGCGGCTCTTCGGGGTTCGATTCAATCAGCAACTTACTCATCTCAAGCGCCTGCTCTTTCATTTCAGGATGTAAATCTACCAATGCATAATAAGAAGCAAGGATCTGGATCTTGGTATCAATGTCAAGCTTCTTATTGCTGAATGCTTTTTTCAATTCGGCCACAGACTTTTCTTTATCTCCATTGGTGCGGTAATAATCTGCAAGTGAAAGATGGATGTATGGATTCTCGGGATCTATGATCAATACCTTGTTGTAAATCTCCAGCGCTTTTTCTTTTTGCCCGATGTTCTGGTATAATTCTGCCAGCATACCGTATGCCTGTGCATCTTTCGGATCGGAATCAATCAGCTTTTGAACTTCTGCAATTGCCTTTTCCGTTTTGCCAAGCTGCATGTAAAGACGCTGCTTTTGCATAACGATGTCCTTGTTAACCCCAACCTGCGTTTCGACTTTATCAAGAACCTTGATGGCCTCACTTAATTTATTTGCATAGATCAGTGACGAAGCCCAATCGAAATAATAATCCATGCGATCGGGCTTATCTTTAAGAAGCTGTTCATAAACTGTTGCGGCCTCTTCGAACTTACCATTCTTCTGAAGGATCTCAGCATAAGCCATTGCATACCATTCGTTTTTTGGATCCAGTTTGTAGGCAGAGCGGCTGAAGAACATGGCGTCGCTGTATTTTTTTTGCTGCGCATAAATGTTTGCAAGCTCATACATGGATGCGTGGTTGCTTCCGTCTTTGCGGATTACTTCAGCAAAAAGATCTGCTGCATTATTTAAATTGCCGAGGATTTTTTCCTTGTTGGCATTGAAGAAAAGGTTGGTAACATCAGTGCGCTGTGATTCACTGAGTGTGCTTTTTGATGAGGACTTCGTGCCCGATGCCTGTTGCCCGCTTTTGCATGAGAAGAGAAAAACTGCGGGGAGAATTAGTAAAATTATTTTTTTCATTGAATAGATAACGCTGTTGCGGCCGGAATGTTTGTAATCAGCTATGGGTTGAATAATCTCCTAAACTCAGCTCCTCCGCATTGTTTGAATAGACTGCAAAGTTACCAATCATTGAGTTAGTGAGGACTGTATTCTTGATTTTGCAATTTGCCTGGATGATGCTGTTGCTGATATTGGAGTTTTCTACCTTTGAATTCATACCAATTGAAACATGTGGGCCCACAATAGAGTTTTTTAGGATTGTATTTTCTCCGATAAAGCATGGCTGGATCACAATGGAGTTTTCCAGTTTTACTGATGCCGGAGTTTTCATTACTGCCTTTTGCATTTCCAAAACCCGCTGATTGGTATACACGGTTGCATCCTTATTTCCGCAATCAAGCCATTCATCGACCTTGCCGGGAACAAACCGGGTGCCTTTCTTCTTCATATTTTCCAGGGCATTGGTCAGTTGGTATTCGCCCTTTTCCTTGATGTCGTTATCCAGGAGGTATTGCATTTCGCTGCGGAGGTATTCCCCGTCCTTCATATAATAGATTCCGATGATAGCCAGGTCGCTTACAAATGTTTGTGGCTTCTCGACAAAATCAGTGATTACATGCTTTTCATTTACTTTGATAACTCCGAACATTTTCGGGTCGTCAATCTTGCTAACCCAGATGATTCCGTCTTTGTCTTCATCCATGGTGAAATCGGCACGGAATAAAGTATCAGCAAAAGCCACAATTATTTTTCCTTTCAGCAAATCTTTTGCGCAAAGAATGGCATGTGCCGTTCCCAGCGGTTCATCCTGGTAAAAGATGTGTCCTTTGGCGCCTTCGGTCTCTGCAATCTTTACAAGCTGCTGTTCTGTTTCTTCTCCAAACCTGCCGATTACAAAAGCAATGTCGGTCACTTTTTCTTTACAGACTTTAATGATGTCTTCCACAAGCCATTGAACGATCGGCTTACCTGCAATAGGAATCAATGGTTTGGGAATCGTTAACGTATGCGGTCTCATCCGCTTTCCCATGCCAGCCATGGGGATGATTATCTTCATGTAGTAATTCTAGTGTAAGTTATTTTCAATTGAAAAATTCTGATTCTGTTTAATGATTGAGAAGTTAGCATGCCGAAGTGTCGGGAGGCAGTTTCCAATAGTTAAGGATTTCAAGTCCTGCATGGATTTTTTGCCAATTGCGAATTGCCAACTGGCTGTTTATTTCATCCCTACTTCCTCCCCGTTGATCCAAATCCTCCAACACCTCTTTCCGTCTCCAGCAAAGTTGCCGTTTCATTCCATTCCACCCGTTCATGTTTTGCAACAACGAGTTGCGCAATGCGTTCACCATCTTCAATTACGAAAGCTTCTGCCGAAAGGTTCACAAGGATCACTTTCACTTCACCGCGATAGTCAGCATCAATGGTTCCGGGAGCATTCAATACCGTAATTCCTTTTTTCGCTGCCAGCCCACTGCGTGGACGAACCTGGGCTTCACATCCATTAGGTATTTCAATGAATAAACCGGTTGGGACCAGCGCACGTTCAAGTGGCTGAAGTGTGATTGGCGTATCAAGGTTTGCCCGCAGATCCATCCCTGCAGCATGCATCGTTTCATAAGATGGTAATGAATGCTTTGACTTATTTACAATTTGTACTTCCATGCTACTTTTTTTTAGTCCCAATTCCGGATTTGTTCGCCCTAGGGCGTTATTGGGCCGGGGCCGTTTTATTTTCCGGGATGCGAATGTATGGTTTTTTGCGCCTCTCATAAAGATATGCAACCGCCAGGAATGCAAGCAGGATGAGGGTGTTGATGAAAAAAATACTGTTCCTGCCGGGGGTAAAATAGATCCTGATTTCCTCACTGATGAAATAGAAAATCAATGCGGCTGAAACGAAGTAAATGAAGGAGCCGATATTGTAATTCACGTGGTAATATTTCTGTCCGATGAAATAAGAGAGAATCATCATTGCTGCATAACAGATCAGCGTTGCCCATGCAGCACCCATATATCCCATCACGGGAATGAGAGAAAAATTCAACGCAAGGGTAATGATTGCACCAATAATTGAAAGCCAGGCACCCCATTTCGTTTGATGGGTAAGCTTGTACCAGATGGACAGGTTGTAGAAAACGCCCAGGCAAAGATTCGCCATCAGCAGGATAGGAACGACTCCCAATCCTTCACGGTATTCTTTCCCGATAAAGCCTTTTACGATATCCATGTACATCATGATCGCCAGGAAAATGAAAGCACACATCAGTACGAAATAGTGCATCACACGGGAATAAGTTTGCTGTGCTTTATCACTCGAAGCCTGGGAAAAGAAAAATGGTTCGGCGGCATACCGGAAAGTCTGCACAAAGAGCGACATCAGGATGGAGAGTTTGTAGCAGGCTCCGTAAATCCCGAGTTGCGAAAGGGCGGTTGATTTATCTGGGGTCAATCTCGGCAACATGATGCGGTCGAATGTTTCATTGATCATGCCTGCAAATCCGGCTACCATCAATGGAAGTGCATAAACCAGCATACTGTTCCACAATTTTTTGTCGAAAAAATATGTTGTCTTTAAAATTTCAGGTGCCAGGCAAAGCAGCACAACAGCACTGGCGGCCAGGTTGCTGATAAATACGTAGCCAATACCAATTGATGGATCATACACGCGACTGATGAAATCGTGAAATATTCCATCTGCATACTTTGGACAGAAAAGGAGAAAGAAAATATTGAGTCCTATATTCACAAGTATCCATATTATTTTGATAGATGCGAACCGGAATGCCTTGTGTTCCTGCCGGAGTTTTGCAAAGGGAATGGCACTGATGGCGTCTAAAGCCAGCACGATGGCAAAGCAACTGATGTATTGCGGGAGCATTTTTTCTGATCCATCACTGTGATTGATCCAGCCGGCAATTGGCGAAGAGAATAAAATAATGACCACCGCCAGGGAAATAGAGGAGGCAATGATGCTGATCAGCGAAGTAGAATAGACCCTGGGATTTCCTTTTTCTTTTTCCGCAAAACGGAAGAAGGCAGTTTCCAGTCCATAGGTGAAAACGATATTAAAGAAAGATACAAAGGCATACAGTTCAGTTACGACTCCGTATTCGCCTGTCACAAAAACGCGGGTGTACAGCGGGACAAGTAAATAATTGAGCATGCGGCCTACGATGCTGCTCAAACCATAAACCGCTGTTTGCGAGGCAAGTTTCTTTAATGAAGACAAAACGAAAATTTAGTGCCGTGAAGTTAAACGAAAGGGAAGGGGGAGAAATTTGCCCGGGGGTAAATTCCTGACAACAAAATTCCCTTACATCTTAATAACTTTTTTGGTTATCGTTTTGTTTTCTCCCACCAAAGAAAGAAAGTAAATGCCCTGTGGCAATGCATGGACATCAATTCTTTTCGGTAAAAAAACATTGTTTTCTTCGAACACAAGCTGGCCCTGCATATTGAGGATCCGGATGGATTGCACGTCATTCTGCCGTGACTTAACAGTAATAAAATCCATTACCGGGTTCGGGTAAACAGAAAAAGCGGGACGTACATTGGCATTATTGACAGGCGTATAAAGAGCTTCATCAATCCTCACCACACCTTCAACAGAGGTTCCGGCCCAGATAATACCTGTACGCTCAACAGCCACATAATATATCAAGTCGTCAGGCAAAGGTGAGTTGGCCATATCGTAGTTCGAAAAATTGTTGCCTTGCTTTTTCACTACACCCTTGTCATAGGATCCGAGATATATATTCTGTAAGGAGTCCAAAGCAATGGCATCAAAACCATCAGTGGGAATAGTTGAATTCCCTGTATTGTAAACGTAACCGGATGTTCCATAAAACCGAACGAGTCCGCCGGCCGGCGTTGCGCACCATTTATATCCCAACGTATCAATCACGATTGCTAAAATGGAGTTATCAGGGAATCCTCCATTCGCAAGATTGTAGGTGATAAAAGTGGTATCAACCATATCTGAAAATCCGCCATTCACCGTTCCGACCCAGCGCTGGCTGTCGGTTTCAGCTGCTAAACATGCGAGGCTATTGACAGGGATGCCGGAGTTGGAAATATCCCAATGTGTCCAGGTGGCATTGTCAAACCTGTTCAGTCCGTTGTCGGTGCAAATCCATTTTACGTCATTGATGTCGATGGATACATTGCGCACAAAGTCGGAAGTGATGCCTGAATTGGAAGTGTTGAAAACAGTAAAGGTGGTGCCGTCAAATTTATTGATACCGCCAAGCTGCGTACATATCCATGCATTGCCGGCTGCATCAAAGCGGATGCATTTAATGGAGTTGTCAGAAATGCCGCTGTTCACAGTAGTATAAACGGTCCAGTTTGTATCATCAAAAATTGCCATCCCGTAATCGGTGCCGAACCATTTTCGCCCCTGGGCATCAATGGCAATGGCGCGTACAGAATTATCAGGCAGCGGAGAATTAAAACGTGTATAGTTGATGAATGCCTGTGAAAAAGCATTGACAAGTAAAAGTTGAGCAAAAATAAAAAGGCAAAATCTCTTTTTCATACACCTAAAATTGCATGAGTAAATGTAAAAAAAACTCTCAAATTCCCTCTATTGACGTCGACTTAAGTCAACAGCAATAGAGGGAATTTGAGAGCTCTTTATTTTGAATTTTATTACTGAATAATCAGTTGCTGGTATGATGTTTTGTCGTTAGAAATGACATGAATGGTATAAACACCTTTTGCAAGACCGCTGATATCAAATACCTGGTTGAAATTTCCGGCTGCATTCTCCAATGAGGCGGAAGAAACAACCTGTCCAACTGTATTGACAAATTCAACAGTTGATTTCTGCGTTCCGATATTATTAAAGGAAACAGTTACATTTTCATCAGCAGGGTTTGGATACACGCTGAAATTATTTTCGATAGTGAAATTTCCAACAGCATCAGGAGCAAGCATGATGGCTTGTACCGGTATGCGTGCGCTGCTGCAGACAGTTGCAGGAAGAACTACATTCCAGTCATAGAAATAATAGTAGTACCCGGAACTTGAACCTGTAACACTGATTACATTATTGATTGTGTAAGGGAAAACCATTCCTGTGGAACTGCGTTGCAACTCAGGGCTTGCAAAACCAAGACTTGAGTTATTCACGGTCGTGTTTGTCGTAATGTAAAGGCCGGTGCCCGGTGTAAGCGCAAAGTTCAGCGTAACAACAGAAGAATCCACCGGAATATTAACGACCAGAGAATGGAGTAATGTTCCTGTTGAATTGAAAATCTGAATCTCCCTGTCGCCTGCCATGTCAGTATAAACCTTTACAGATTGTAGCACACAATTATCCAATACGTCAAAATAGAGTTCGCGGTTGGTGTTGGTTGCAGTATAAAAACTTGTTCCGGTATGGAATGCCTGGCCGGTATACAGATTTCCTCCACCGTAGCTGGTTGCATTCTCAACCCAATAAGTGGTGGTATTGATCAACACAGGCGTTGTATAGGACGGGCCGGTTCCAAGTAAGATACCACCTGTTTGTGAATCATACCAGGAGATATCGTTTCCGGTGGCGTTCAAAGTAATTGAGTTCGGGCTCACAGCTGAATCGTCATAAGCAACTGCTAAAGGAGCTGCAAGTACATTTACAACGGAAGGATCAGAAGAAAATGCCGCACAGAGACCCTGAATCGATACAGTATAAATTCCAGAAGCAGAAACAGTAATTGACTGCGATGTTTCGCCGGAAGACCAGGCATATGAAGAAGCAACAGAAGATGTTAGTGTTACACTTCCACCGGCACAGAAAACCAATTCGCCGGTAACAGATACCGTTGGTGTTTCATCAGGATTCACAACCACTTCAACAGTTGGAGAAATGCCTGTGCATCCGCCTGCATCAGTAACCATTACATTATAAGATCCGGGAGTTGAAATAACGCTCGACTGTGTGTTGTCACCATTCGACCAGCCGTAAGACGTGTATCCGGCCACAGCTGTCAATGTCACAGTCTGACCTGTGCACAATGTGAATGGACCCGGGATCACGTTCCCGGTGATTGCACAACCATTCTCAATAACCGTTACAAACTGATCAGCAGCAAGATTTGTGAAATGATTGGTGAATTGATGAGAAGGCCACTCGATCATTGCAGAATCAACAACTGTATTCGCACCGATACCAAAATGGCATTGTGTAGAATTGGAAGTTCCATAACTTTCTCCTGAACGAACTTCGCGAACCTGTACACCCCATGGACCATAAATGGTAACCTTTGCTCCGAGAGCATCAATATTGCTTACGGTTCCAGTCAGTGCGAACGTAATGAAGTGATTGCCGTTGGCAACCGAATTGAAGTACAACACATCGTCCGTACCGGTTGGACTATTATATACATTTCCATAAGAAGCAAAAATATCTGCTTTGCCATCGTGGTTCAGGTCACCTGTTCCGAAGGATAACATTCCATTACTTTGCGCAGCAAACGGAAGTGTGGCAAGCGTAAATGTGTAATCATGATTGTTATGATACAGCAGGTATGAGTTTCCATTGCCACCACCTGAAACTAATATGTCGAGGTAGCCATCGTTATCAAAATCTTCCACCATTGATTCGATCGGATCGAAACCGCTGGTGCTGAATCCGCTTCCTGTCGAGATGTCTGTAAAGTGTCCGGTACCGTCATTCTTTAATATTTGTCCATTCTCTCCGTGATTGGTCATCACGATATCCTGGTCGCCATCATTGTCAATATCTCCAAAACTCGTTGTCCAGGTTTGTTTGAAGTCAGTTACTTCAATATTGCGTGACTGTCCACCTTCAGTAAATGTGTTATTTCCGTTATTGATAAACAATCGGTCTCTTCTGCGAACATCAGTGCTGCTTGATGCAGACTGGCGGCAATGAGCAATGTATAAATCCTGGTCACCGTCATTGTCAATGTCTGTCCAGACTCCGCCATAGTTACCGGAATCATAAGGGTCATTACCAATAGTAAGTCCAGGATTGATGTTGGTATTCAAAATAACATTTGGATGAACACTCCACCCGTTAAAAGAACCCGAACCTGTAACAGCCGTAATATTCATAACCAAAGCACCGGTTGCGGAATTGTAAGAAGTAACCGTACCGGTCATGTAATTCGCGCCGTTGTAACCAACCATCAGTGTTTGTCCATTGGTAAAATTCAGTCCGGTTGGAACCGTCAGGGATTTTGAACCTGTTCCGATTGTAAGCGTTGTAAATGACTGTGCCATTGCAAGTAAATTTCCAGCGCCATCATTGATATAAACTTTTGCATAATCGTTATCATCATCAACAGCAACATCCGCCCATCCGTCATTATTGAAATCACCGAACGTAACGTTCTGAACAAAATAACCGCCAGTCAGACTTGTAATGTTAGAAGTTACTGTTGTTCCATTCCAGCCCAGTTTCACAAGTACTGCATCGCCGCTTCCTGTAACAACATCTTTCCATCCATTGTGATCCACATCAGCAGCAGCCATTCCCCACACATGACTTCCATACACCTGGCCGAGTGGATAAGAAGTGAAAGTTGCATCCCGGTTTTGCAGCCGGACGACAAGATTCGACGACTGATCCATAATCAGCATATCATCGAGCCCGTCATTGTTTACGTCTACAACCGTAACAGCACATCCGCTGTGAGTTTGTGTAGTAAAGAGTGCATTTGAATTGGTAAATGCAAATTGCGCCATCGATGCAAATGTTCCGAGCACAAAGCAGGAAGTCATGAATACCGAACGGCAATAAGTAGAAGTTTTCATTATAAATAATTTGAGTTTAAATGAATAGTGATAAAATAACCTAATGCAATAAATTTTTTCGAATTTCAAAGAAAGCGAATTATCTACTCTCTCACAACTTTGCGATAGAACACGCCCTTAGTTGTCTCAATTTTCATTAAATATACACTTTCTTGTTCCGGAAGGATCACTGTGCAGGCCTTATTTTTCGCTGAAATGGCCATTGAGCTCACCAATGCCCCGTGGGTGTTATAAACATCAATGGCTTTGATATACATCCCGGATCCTGCTTCTACATGCACATTTCCGTCACGTGAAATGGTTGGATAGACTTTTAAATCACTTTGAAATTGCTGCTGCGGAATTTTTAAAGCAATGTTGATGATGCTGTCTGAAGCAATCAGCAAAGGCGTTTGGTCGGCATCGTTAAACATCGTGCGGAAAGAATCAATTTCCGGACTGTTAAATGTAAAGAGTTCATCAGTCCATTTTGGTGGAACAGATTGATAAAATAATCTTGCATGAATGGTGACATTTCCTGCAGCGGCTGCCAATGGAATATGATAATGCACCAGGTCAATTCCAGATCCTTCTACACCGCTCACTTTATTAAAATCGGCATCGGCAAGCGCATCGTTGGAGATAAGTACGGTATCGTATGAATAATGTGTGGTTGTAAAACCTGCGGGCGGAATGCGGTCATCTTTCAAAAGGTTTGCTGAACGCTCCAGCACGGAAGTAAAATTATTATTCACGTCACCCATTACCATCTCATAAATCTGCGGCACATTTTGCTGGCTGATAATATCATGGTGAGGTTCGAAATTTGTCGTTTCTCCGTTCACCCTGTAATCCGGTGCAAAAGTTCCTGATTTGAAAACGGTATCACCTGCAGCATCCGTCATCACCAGTTGAAGCACTGCCCTGCGAGCTGGATAGCCGGAAGGAAATTTATGTCCCGCTTTATTTTCAAGACGCACGCTGAAGAAGCCGGTATCATTGGCAGAACTGTCTAACTGAAGACTGAAATTCACCGTCCTGTTTCTCAGCAATGCAATGGTGTTCGCAATGGTCGTATCAAATTTCCAGTCTTCCGCTTCTGCTCCGAGTTGTACTTTGTTATTTTTAATTATTCCCAGCATGAAAGCATTTCCGCCAACAAAAACGTGTTGGTTAAAAGGGAATCGGGGATTCAGCGAAGCAAAGCCGTTGGCAATGATAATTCCGTCCTGCTCATGCGGCATGTGACAACTCTGACAGGTAACAGTGTCGGCAGGAAATCGTGAATTTAGGTACTCATGATATGTTGCCTGTTCGGTAAATGTTCCGCCGGTATAATTACCGTTGAGGTCAACGGTTTCGGTGATAAGCGTATGACATGATGAACAAAGCCTGCTCTGGTTCATGTGTGTGCTGTACACGGGAGTGTAACCTTCATACAACTGCATGGGTCCCTGTTGAGGCGTGTCAAATGGTCCGTAGATGTTTCGTGTGGTGTCGTATGGAATCTCCCCTGAAAATGTGAGGCCGACTGTTGAATCAATGGTATGACAACTTGCGCAGGAAACTCCATCCTGGCCAAGTGAATCTGTAGCGAGGTCCATCAGTCCATAGTTGCCGCCTCCGTGATAGGATTTGGTATAGCGCCCCATCGGTGCATGACAACTTGTGCATTTATCCTGCAGTGCAGATGCATGTCCCGGATTAACCTGTATCTCATGACTTACTTTCGCGCGCCACAAAGGATCGCGGGCACTATTCGCCATCATCGTACTCTGCCAGTGGTCGAATAAATTTACGGAATTGCCGTCTTCATCAATATTGGCAAGACCTGCAGAATCATATCCATGGCATCCCCTGCAATGAGCCGATGTGAGAAAATATTCTCCCGGTCCAATCGGTGTCATGAATTGCAGCTTGAATGCTTCTATTTCCTGCGGGGTATGAAACGAGGCACTGGCATCATACTGGTGCGGATTTAGAAAACTCGCCAGCAGGATGAACAGGAACAGGAAACTGAAAACGATAAGTACTTTTTTATGCATGCAAAAGGATTAGAAAGATGCCAGGGCCTGAGAATGGGGAAAACAAAAGTAAGCAATTAAGGCGTGAAGGTCAAAACATAAGTCAGGTAAATGTTGAAGTTTTCTCCTGTAATTTTTACCATCAATAACGGTCGATTCCCCAAGTTGACGGAAGTAATGGCTACTTTAGAATTAAACAATCTCATTCCTCAACCCATACTTCGCACTCAATGCTCCCATCTTTTTTTTAAAAGCATTACTGTAGTACGCAGGCATCTGATCAGATCCAGAAAAAAAACGCATGTACTTTTCAAGCAGATGGGGATAATGCTTTTCTACCGCACGTAATACAAGTGTTTTGCTGTCGGCAGTTCCATTTCCAAAAAGTGTAATCGATGCAGGGAAAACATATTTCACGTCAATATCTTTAAATGTGCTGAACATTTTTTCAAGGTGTTCGCTTGTATCGCTGATGTAAGGCAGCAAAGGCATTAAGCTGACACCACTGAGGAATCCATGTTCAAGGGCAGTCTTTAAAGTTTGTAAACGTTTATCAGGAGGCGTAGCACCCGGCTCAAAGATTTTTGCAACGGCATTGTCAATGGTTGAAAAAGAAAAAGTGATAAAGACTTTCTGAGAAAGTTTGCCTTCCAAATCAGCAGGAAGTATGGCTTGCTCATTAATTTTTTTCAGCAAATCGAAATCACGAATTACCAAATCTGATTTTGTAATCACATGCAGCGGGAACCGGTACTTCAATATTATTTCCAGCAGTTTTCTTGTAAGCCCCGTTTCTTTTTCAGTTTGCAAATAAGGATCAGTAGCCGCAGACATCACAATAACTCCATATTGATTTTTCTTTGCGCGGAGGCTTAGTTGCTTTTCCAACAATTCCGGAGCATTGATTTTAATGCTGAGCTTTTCTTCCATGTTTTCGCCATACTTGCTGCCCCGGATATAGCAATACAGGCAATTGAATGAACAGCCACTGTATGGGTTGATGGTATAGTCGTCCAGAAACCGGGGATCCCTGCGTTTGGTTTTGTTGAGGATGGTTTTGGATATTATTTCGTGTGGCACGGATCGGGCTAATTAATTTTTCGCGCAAAGGCGCAAAGTCCGCAAAGATTATTAGGATGGCTGTTAGCTTCGCGATCTTTGCGCCTTTGCGTGAGATTTTTCTCATTCAAAAAACCTAAACCCAAAATAAAAAGCAGCAAGCCAAAGCAATCCTTTAATAAAGAAGAACATAAATCCCACAATCCCGATTCTTTTAATCCACGATTTTTCCTCCGGGTTCATGGAACAAATTTCAGGAATATTTATGACTTCCCTCGACAATTGCCATATTTCAAATTTCTCTAACTCATTTTTTTCGTCTTCTAAAACCGTCACATTGAATTATAAATGGACTCAAATTAGTATTGTTAGCCCTGAAATTTTTTGATGATGAAACTGTTTGCTATCGCTGAGCATTGGAAGGGGCCGAATTTTGGGTTTGGCATGAGTAACTAAAAATGGTATCGGCATAAACTATTTCATTACTGCCTTTAACTTTCAAATTATGCCTTAGACTAATTGGAAACACAGACCAGCTTGTGGTGAGTATATGTTTGCGTCATAATCAAAGCAAAAGGTTATGACACATCATAAATCAACCGACAGAAATACAATTTTGTTAGTCATAGGATCGGGTATCGGTCAAATAGGTTCTCACATTGAATGGACTTATTTTTCTGATTCAAATTTTTTCGGTATGTCAATTATTGGCACAGCACTTTTAATTGGCGGAATACTTTTCAGGCATTATGCAATTCATATTTTAAGAAAATATTTTTTTGCTGCAGTTGCTCATGTTGAAAACAAAAGCAAGCCCACTATTCACACTTTACGATTGCAGTTGGAAGAGGAGAAACGAATGACTCATGAATGGGTTGCATTAAGATTTATTTGCCGTAGACCAATTAAAACCTGCCACAAGCTAAGTGGAGTGAAGTTATAGTTGAAAATGAAAACACAATTACAAGATAATTCAAAAAAAACAGACCAAACAAACAAAAATAAAAAAAATGAAAAAAATCCTATTTACGCTAGCGATTGTAACTTCAGCCATTTCATCTTTTGGAATGGAGTTGCACATGAATCTCAATGACCTTGTGTCAAATGCTCACGTCATTTTTGTCGGAACGTGTTCACAAATTTCATCCAGTGTTGACAATGATCACTCAGGAAGCATCACTACCAAAGTAAAATTTATTTCTTTGGACATAGTCCGTGAAAATCCCGGACTTGTTTTGCAGAACAGGAATTCGATAGAAATAAGTTACACAGGAGGAGAAGCTTCGGGCAGGTATATGTCCGTTAGTGACATGCCGCACTTCGAAATCGGGACAATATATTTGCTGTTTTTACTATGTGATGGGCAGAAATACTTTTCACCTTTAGTAGGTGGTAACCAGGGATTGTTCCAAATCAAAGTTGATAATGTAACAGGAGAACGCTATGTTGCTGATGCAAACTTACATGGTGTTACTTCAATTAGTAATCTTGAAATTCAGAAAACGCGCTTTATGATTACTCAAATAAAAAATGGAACGCCTTCCTTTTATAATCCCAGTGAATTATTTGGAAAAACTGAAAACCTGCATGATTCGAATAATGATATACCGGATACAACCTATAAAGATCAGGATGAGGAGTTGCTTTTATTAAAAGATTTTACTGAAATTTTAAAAGCACATGTTTACGATGAACCAAGCCTTTTGAAATGGGCAAGGAATTCAAATCCAATGCCGTCAATGCCATTAGAAAAGTCATCAAATCATACCAGTCATTCTGCCCACACATTGGGAGGTACATTGGGAGCATGCGGATGGCAGGATGTTTATATCGGAATTCAAAAAGTGTCCAATTCATTTAATTCCTATTCTACGGATATAAGCGCTATTGCAAGCTACGATTGTTATATGAATATTTATTCAAACAGCTTTGTGGGTCAACCCGGCATCGGTTATGGCAACGGAGAATCTGAATTTTGTGGTTGGATGACAACTTCTCAACTTAATAATTTCACAGGAACAAATACAGGTTGGGGAACAGCACTTGCAAAAACTATTTGCTGGTGGAACTGTGTTTGCTGCGAGATTGTAGAGTCTGATATTGTATTCAACCAGGCATACACATGGGTTTTTGATTGGAATACAGCTTACAATACAAATTACATAAACTACCGCAATGTTGTAATGCACGAGCTTGGACACACATGGGGTTACCAGGATGAAGGCAGCTACCCTGAAACGTATGATTACGATCAGCCTTCTGTAATGCATCCATATTATAACAATGTATGGGAGGATGGGAAAGAAATTCACTCAAGAGATGCATACATATACCGCAATGTTTATGATAATCAAATTACAGTTCCAGATATTGACGATATGGGAGTGGAAACATATTACGCATCAAATGGCTTGCATAATTGTTACCTGAACACTTATAATATTCCTTCAGGTGGATCATTTACAATTAATAAAGTGACTGTTGAAAATAATTCAGATGATGCGCAGAGCAGTGTTCACCTCAGGTTTTATCTCTCCACAAACAGGGTTTTATCAAGCGGTGATTATCTTGTTCATGATTTTAATTTAGGAACCCGCGCTGCTGAATCCCGGCTCATCAATGATTACACCATGAATACTCCGGGTGTACCTGCAGGAACATACTATGTATGCGCTAAAGTTTCGATTAACGGTTATAGCAGTGATGATCGGTCAGGCAATGACATTACATGGTCAACTTTTATGCTCACCGTTACCGGTACCATAGGTATTGCTGAAGCGGATGACCGTCATGAACTGAATATTTTTCCAAACCCTGTTCATGAAAATGTTACTGTCGAATTACCAGTCAATTTTTCAAACTATGAAGTAAAGTTATTTGACATAACCGGGAAATCAGTGACACCGCCTTATGCCAGATCAGTTAATAATCCTTATGCAATTGAAATTGACATGATAGATTTACCGCAAGGGATTTACTTGCTATTGCTGACGGATCAAAAGGAAGGATTGTTTAAGGGAAAGGTTTTAAAGCAATAATTAAAATAACTTAAAAATTTCTTCACATCAATGTTCGCGCTTTCCATTAATTCTTTGGCAGCGCGGACATTGATATTTTTCTCTATGAGGCGCAATTAATTTTATTCATTCTTTCTGTTTTGTAAAATAAAATTCTTTCATGTAAGTCTTTTTTTAATTTTACCTTGTTATATAAATCAGCATCATAATGAATAAATACTGTTATCATCTCCGGGTTATTTTATTTTTTGCCTGCAGTTTATTATTTATAAAAAGCAATGCTCAAAAGCAGGGGCAAGCAAAGATTGACTCATTGCTTAATGAATTAAAAAATTATAAAACCCTGTGCAGCGTGCCATGTTCTGGAGATACAATAAAGGTGAATTTACTTAATATTTTAGCATTGGAGGTCAGTAATAAAACACCTGATACCTCCTTGATTTTATGCAATCAGTCAATTGAATTAGCTCAAAAGATTAACTCAAAATTGGGGATGGCATTTGCCTATCGAACTAAGGGTATTGCTTTCTGGCGAAAAAATGAGGAGGATAGTGTAATTTCAAACTATAAAAATGCATTAAACATTTTTGAAAGTCTTAACCATAAAAATGGATTATCTGTGATATACAACGATTTAGGTAATTTTTTTAACGACCAGGACCAATATTCTAAAGCTCTTGAATATTATTATAAGTCTTTGGAAATAACCGAAAAAGTGGGACCTAAGAAAACTCTGGCAGTTAGTTTGAGTAACATTGGTATGATTTATTGGAACGAAGGTGAATATAATCTTTCCCTTGAAAATTATTTTAAAGCATTAAAGATAAATAAGGAATTGGGAAATGAGATTGGAGTATCTACATCTATTGGAAATATAGCAAATGTGTATAAGGATTTAGGGAATTATAAAAAAGCAATGGAATATTATTCAGAGGCATTGGATATAGATAAAAAAATAGGGAATAAAAATGGAGTTTTAAGGCATTTAGGAAACATTGGCATAGTATATCAAGAGCAAAAAGATTATGAAAATTCTCTACGATTCTATAATGAGGCATTGGAATTATCTAAGGAACTCAAAAACAAAAAAAGTATTGCCAGACAATATGGAAATATTGGGACATTATACGACGAACAAAAAGATTATACAAGGGCACTTGAAAATTATAAGGTGGCGCTTGCGATAGATTCAGAATTGGCAGACAAAAGGGGAATGACAATTAGGATGAGCGATATGGGGGCCATGTTTTTAGAAATGAAAAATTTTGATGAAGCAGAGGGCTATTTATTAAAGTCAGTAAATCTATCCGAAAGTATTGGTTATTTATTGGGGCAAAAAGAAATTTATCAAAGTTTATACAAACTTTACGATCAAAAAGCTGATTTTAAAAAAGCAATAGATTGGTTTAAGAAATTTATAAGTGTAAAAGATTCTCTCTTTAATGAGGAAAAAACCAAAGAAATTACACGACTTGAAATGAATTATGAATTTGAATTTAAGCAAGATTCAACTAAAGCAGAACAAGAAAAACAATTAGCAATCGCGGAAGTTGAAAAAGGAAGAGCAATTGCTGAAGCAAATAAAAAAAGAGTTTTGGCAGAGACGGATAAAAAATTAGCATTAGCTGAGACAGATAAAAAACTAACACAATCTGAAGCGGAAAAAAAAATTGCTGTTGCAGATGCAGATAAAAAAAGGGTGGTTGCTGAAGCAGATAAGCTGAGGACTGAATTGGAAGCAGGAAAACAAATGTCAGTTATAAGGGCGGAAATAGAAAAACAAAAACTCATCCGCAATTCCATAACAGGGGGTGGAGGAATAATTATTTTATCCTCCCTATTCATCTTCTTCTTTTACAAACGCAAACGCGATGCAGAGCAAAAACAAAAAGAAACATCATTGAGCTTGCAGGTTTCGGAAACAGAAATGAAGGCATTGCGCTCACAAATGAATCCGCATTTTATTTTTAATGCGCTTCAATCAATTCAAACATTTTTATTGAGCAACAAATCAGAAGATGCCAACACATATCTTTTAAAATTCTCTAAACTTATGCGATTGGTCTTAGAAAATTCGCAGCATAGTGAAGTTTCATTAAAAGAAGATATGCAAGCGTTAGAACTTTACATGCAGTTAGAAAGTATCCGCCTTCCTCATCCTTTTACGTATCAATTTCATATTGATGAAAGTCTTGATGTGGAAGAAACAACAATTCCACCCCTCATTTTACAGCCCTTTGTTGAAAATGCCATCTGGCATGGCTTGCAATACAAACCTGAACCCGGTCACATAGATATTTTCATCAGCAAAAGAGAGAATGCGCTCTATGCAACTGTGGAAGATAATGGGGTTGGCAGGGATATGAGTAAAAAGGCCGCACATCCGATGTTATTAAAAAAGGAGTCGCTTGGCATGAAACTGACGGAAGAAAGATTAAAAA
>JBDTTM010000031.1:0-18288 GCA_039930605.1 Bacteroidota bacterium | reverse complement strand
CAGGATATCAAATTTCTCCGTGAGGAAATCAATTCCCTGGCTGAACCCAACTGCTTCTAGGATGAAGGATTCTACACTGAGTTTTCCGAGCTGTTGACGTATTGTTGGCTTCGTCGTTGAAGATTGTATGATGAGTATTTTGGTTGTCATGTGTTGTTTAATTAATTTGTTTCATTTGCGTATCGGGAAATATTTTTCTGAACAGATACATCAATTAAATACAGGATGTATAACATTATAGCCAGGCTGATGAAAGCCACCATAACATCATCACCACGATGGATGCTTGAGTCCATCTCAATAATATACCTGTCGGAAGCAATTGACTCGATGCTTTTAGCAGAGGGGAATGAAAACAACAACAGAAGAATCGGAATCAATTTTATCATTTTATTTAATGGCGTTTTGATTTATTGCTATTAAATCCTGCATTGTTTTGATGGATTGCCACGACCGCTGTGTTCCGGCAAATTCTTAGTAAATCACTACTGTGCATGATACGATTGATACAAAACCCAGCCATAGAATGAGCGTCCATCTGCACACGCTTTTTTGTTTGATAAATCAGGCAGCATAGCAGGTTCTGTAGTTTGCGATTAATGAAACAGTTTTGTTAAGCATGGGGAATTCGGTTGCCTTTTCAATGAAGAAATCGGCTCCGAGTTTGTAGCAATAATTTTTATACATTGGTTTCCCGTAATTGGAGAACACAATAATCTTCGTGGAGGGGTACATTGTTTTGATTTTGCGAAGAAGTGACAATCCCATGCGCACCGGCAAATGCACGTCAAGGATGACGGCATCAATTTTTATCAGGCTCAGCATATTGAGTGCTTCGTCTTCGGTGCGTACTGCTCCCATATTTACATGGTTTTTGTTTTCATGCAGTAATTCTTTGATGCTTGTGCGGACAAGTTCCGAGCTGTCAACGATTAATACGTTTAGTTTTGGAGTCATAATTTACTTGCTGATTTGAACTGCAAAACAACAGCATCTGCAAAGCGTGTTAAATAGTGCGATCCATCAATATTCTGTAAGCTGTATGTGATGGGCCTTGTAACTGTTTACACTACACGCAGTGAAGTATCAATCAGAATTTCAGCACGTTGAAAAATTTCTTCAGAAAAATGTGTAAGGTAAAAGTTACACCTTATCGGTTATAAATTTAAAGGAAAAAACCAGGTCGCTGCGCCTGCAGAGCATATAACTGATAATTAATAATTACTTCTTCTCCTTCATTACTCTTAATATCATAATCCACAGATGATCATAAGGGATAAGCTCGCTCATCTCCCTGTCCTGCTGACTGCGGGTCTGGAAACTGAGCAGGCGGTTATGAAATTTTTCTCCAATGATTTCGGCTTTCCCTACATCAAAATCATATTTGAAAAGAAGAAGCAGCAGTTTTGAAAAATAATAACTTCGGTAATGTTTCCTTCTGCTGATGTGGCGCGAAACATAAATGCGGAAACTTTCACCAAACTCTGCAAGACGGTCTGCATCATTATGTGCAAGCAGGTACATCATTTCTGCAACCTGGATAACGAAGTTAAGTCCTTCCTTGTCTTTTCTAAATGTATTAATTTCATTTAAGAAACGGGCAGGCATAAAGAGTTCAATCTGTTTTGTATCGTTTAATGCAAAGTGGAGATAAGCAAGGTAGATTTTCCAGATTTCGCGCTGCGAAGTGCTCCTGTTCTTCCAGAACCTGCTTGCGGCGACTTCATTGTACACCTCCCGCGCTTTTCCATATTTTTTTGCATGAAGCAAAAGCTGGAAATAATTCTCCTGGTACAACATCCAGTTGTGATTATTCGGGTGGAGATACTTTTTTTTTTCTTCTGCACTGCGCAAGCCATACACGAAATTACGGAGCGTCATACATGCATTTATTTCATGGTGTGCAAGTTCAGCCCAACGCGCATCCTGCTGCAGGTGAGGCCGCTCAATGAGGTACCTGCGAAACCTACGGGTGCTGCTAAGCAGTGAACGGTAATTCCCACAAGTGTAATAATAGTAAATAGAGATTCGGAAATACGCAAGCCACAATGCATGTGAATGATAAGTGCGCATAAGTCCTTGTACCCTCCTGTATGCGAGTATTGCCTTAGATTTGATGCGGTCTTCGAAATGCCAGCGGTTGCGCATGAGCAGTGTAAGCTCACTGAAAAGATTGTCCGCCTCACGTTCGGCATTGAGCCGCTTGCTGAGTGTAAGCGATTGCCGTAACGCATTAAGGTTCTTACTGTAACTGCCCACCATCGAGGAGTGGTAGCACAACCGCTGATTTATCTGGTAAGAAAAAAAAGTAAGCTCGTATTTAACGGAGGTGACAAATGCCTTTTTCATCAATTCCCATCCGGGCTTTGAAAACCCTTTTAAAATCATCACTTCGGCAATCATAACGTTGCGGTTTACTTCATATTTCCTTTTGTCGTACTCATTGCGCAGGTTGTGACCGAGGTCTTCGAGCGTTAACTCATCGAGCACTTTTCTCTTCGCACGATGAGTGACCTGGTAAAGGGTGTTGATTTGGCTACTGGTCTGCGGGTACATGAGTACCGCCATTTCATCATAGTTTTGAATGTAACCGTGAGATACGGCTGATTCCAACTGATCGGTTAAAAAATGATGGCTTCCTGAAACTCGTTTACTGATTCTGATCCTTTCAGCAGCAGTTTCTTTTTTTAATACACTGTGTGCATGAAATAAGTCGTGCAATTTTTTCATCGATTCCGGGGTCAAGTAAATACATAGTCTGCTCCGTAAAGTTACGTCTTTAATTTATACCAGTTGAACAGGTTTCTCTAAATAACTGCGTAAGATTCACTTCATGTTTGTACGTGTGGCAGCTATCTGGTGCGCAGACCTTCGACCTACTTAATTATTTAAACTAAATACCATGAATCTATTAATCTCAATTCTGCTTGCAATGGGCTTCCACTACACCCCCGCACAGATCCCACCAGGACAAACGCCGCTTAATCCTGCAGACCCAATTGCCTATGCAACCTTTATCCGCGACAATGGTCTGTTCCACATTACAGCAGAGGAGGGCGTTGTAATTGATGTGGATGTGAACCCCCGAAATTAATTGGAGAACCCTTTATTGCGATCAGCAGGAAAATGAACGACCACGCAGCAAGCTACGGGGTATTCGGCGAAGGAGAATAAAAGAGGATTGACTTTCAATTTTTAATTATCGACCACAATAAACATCCTGACACCCGGAGAGGAGTTGCAAGTACTTCACTATAGATTCAGGTCTTTGGTCTGCAGCACCGGGTGCAGAGATGCTTATAGAAACGAAAAAAATGAATCTAAAGAAGAAAAATATTTCAATCGGAGACGAATTGGAAAAGCACCTTGCTAAGGTAGTTTCAAAAACAGACGAAGAAATGAAGTCCTGCTACCGTTTTTGAAATAACCAGAGCAAACGAAACAATTATAAAAAGTGTTTTTGCCCACACAATCAATTGGTATGAACTCCAGAGCAAGCTCTGGACTCTAATTCACGCAGCAAGCTGCGAGGAATTAACCTCCATTCTCGTCCGCCGAAGCGGCCGCGAAGGCGGATTAAAAGCAGCTGAATAGAAAATACGAAAAGTATATCCGCAATACAACCTGAGATATACAGGTGTTAACCAGGACAACCTCTGGAACAGGAGAACTGTTCAGTTTCATAAAGTAGTTTCCGGAGGAAGTTGATATATTATGCTTCTTCATTATAAGCGCTGTTTTCGCTTCCTTGACTGCTTCAGTATTTTTACTGTTTTGTTTGGATTGTAACATGAAACTATACATCAAAAATATGGTTAGCACCCGCTGCAAAATGGTGGTGAAAGAGGAACTTCAAAACCTGCAACTTAATTCCATCACCATTGAACTAGGTGAAGTGGAAATCAAAGAAGATATCTCCGTCAAAAAATATGATCAATTAAAAAAAGCGTTGCTTAAAACAGGACTTGAGTTAATGGATGATCAGAAAGCCGTGCTCATTGAAAAAATTAAAACCATCATTATTGAAAGGATCCATTATTCGGATGAACTGCTCAATATAAACTTTTCTGATTTCCTCAGTCAAAAACTAGGCTACAACTACAACCACATATCCAATCTCTTCTCTGAAACAAAGGGCATTACCATTGAACACTTTATAATTGCACATAAAATAGAACGAGTAAAAGAGCTGCTCGTTTATGATGAACTAACGCTATCTGAAATTGCTGATATGATGCACTACAGCAGTGTTTCACATTTAAGCCGTCAGTTTAAAAAAGTAACCGGATTAACGCCAACATTCTTTAAAACAATGAAGTACAAACGGCTTAACGCATTGGAGAATTTGTAATTTATTCACTGTAAACAAGGAATACATTAAACCCTGATAATGCAACAAAACTTTTTAATTGTACAACCTTGTTATGTATAATAGTGGTTTTATTCGGTGGATCTTATCCTGATTACGCTTTACGTTGAAATTGGGTCTGATCACAAGAAGAAGTAAAAGTGTGAATCATGCAAAACATTTATGAAATTGTGTAACATAGCGAGTATCAACAAGCTGCATCTTTACATTAAATTATTATTGTTTGAAAACAAATTTGAAATATTCATCAGAAATAACAGGAGCAGCCGCATTTGCCTGTTTGCTTTTCATGCTGGGATGGGTAATAAAGAATTCTGAAGCGCAAGAAAGTCTCACTATACAATTTTTTTTAATTGGGTTATCTGCGTTGTTCATCTTGCTGATGCTTTTTAGAAAAAGCACCTTATTGAAAAAACGCAACTTAACTGCAAAAGATGAAATATTTATCAGCAATGAATGGTTCAGGAAAACCCTGCTTAGCATGGGAGAAGCGGTAATTGCCACTGATAAAAAAGGAACCGTGACATCAATGAATACCGTGGCGGAAGAACTTACCGGGTACAAAATGACCGAATCCCAAAGCAAACCCATTGATAATATATTTAATGCTATTGATGAGCATTCACTCCTGCAGACTAAAAATCCCATCTACAAAGCGCTGGCCGAAAACCGTCTCATGCTTCTTGCCAATCACACCATCCTAATCAAGAAAGATAAAACCGAGCGCTACATTGTTGACAGCGCTGCCCCAATCCACAATGAACATGATGAAGTGGTAGGCGGCGTTCTGATATTCCGGGACGTAACCGAGCAAACATTGAGCAAAAAAAAATTAATAGAAAGTGAAGGATTGCTAATGGGCATTATGCGAAATACAAACCTGGTAGTTTATATTAAAGACCTTGATGGCAAATACCTTCTTTTAAACCACCAGAAAGAAAAAGTCTATAATATCAAGGCAAGCGAGTTGATAGGGAAAAATACGATCGGCCACCTATCGAAGGAGGACGCAGATATGTCAAGAAGAACAGATAAACAGGCTATCAATAATAAACAACTCGTGGAATTTGAACAGGCAATACGCCATGCAGACGGGACCATTCACAGCTATCACACTTCAAAGTTTCCACTTTATGATGAAGAACACAATGTGTATGCTGTCTGTTCAGTATCTACCGATATTTCAGAAAGCAAAAAAAACATTGAGATGAATGAGAAGCTTTCCATTCAGGCAGTCCTTTTGAAAAGCGAAATGCGTTACGATGAGCTGACAGAGAATATGCCCAACATGTTTTTCTCCCTCGATCATAATTTAGTTTATACCAGTTTTAATAAGGCATGTGAAAAATTTACAGCATTAAAAGCTGAAGATGTAATCGGAAAAAAAATAAAAGAAATGATGGCAGGCACCACTCCATTGTTTCTTACGGAATATAAAGAAGTGATTGAAACAGGAAAAGCTGTCAGCTTTGTGTCCACTTTTATTTTTAATGAAAGCCCTTATATTTTTATTGTAAATATATATCCTACAGAAAAAGGAATCTCAATTTTAATGACCGACCTTACGAGGGAGAAAAAATCAGAGCGGGCCACTCTTGAACTGGTGGATAACCTTCAAAAGAAAAACAAAGACCTGCGCCTGTTTGCATACACCGTTTCGCATGATCTGCGCGCTCCGATTGCAAGAGTAATCGGACTCATCCATCTTGCGGGCACGAATCCCGAATTCAAAATAAATGACAAAACCATACTGGAAAATGTAGCAAGTGAAGTAGCCAGCTTAGATGATGTGGTGAAAGACATGAATACTATCATCTCTGTGCGCGATGAAGGAAAACAAAAAGAATACATCAGCTTTAAAACAGAATTGAACCTGATAATAAAAGTTCTTGAAAATGAAATTCTTGAAAGCAGGGCTATGATTATAGATGACTTTGAGCATGCAGAAGGAATTACGACTGTAAAAAGCTACCTCTACAGCATCATGTTCAACCTTCTTTCCAATGCAATTAAGTATCGGTCGAACGAAAGGGAACTAATCATACGCTTGAAAACTGAAGAAGATAATGGACTGATCCAACTTTCAGTAAAAGACAATGGAATGGGCATTGACATGAAGAAAAATGGAGATAAAGTATTCGGACTATATAACAGGTTTCACGGAAAAATAATTGATGGTAAAGGGATAGGGCTCAATCTTGTGAAGACACAGGCAGAATCGCTCGGCGGCAAAGTGGAAGTTGAGAGTATAGTAAACGAAGGAAGTACATTTAAAATATTTTTACCAGTACCTAACAATATTCATGCAGCTGGCTAATAAGATTCTTTTAGTTGACGATGATTCGATGTTCAATATAATAAATGAAAAAATTATTGATATGTCGCCGATTGCGCTCCAGGTGCACAGTTGTCATTCGGCAAATGAAGCTCTTGGTTATTTAAAAGAACTCATTACACAGGATGCTTCCTCCTTTCCAGATACGATATTCCTTGACATTAACATGCCTGAAATGGACGGTTGGGAATTTTTAGAAGAGCTTGAGAAATTCCCATCCGTAGCTTTAAAGTATTGCAGGATTTATATGCACTCATCAACAATCGATGAAAGTGATATTGAGAAATCAAAATCCTTTAAAATGGTGGTGGACTTTATTCCCAAGCCACTCCAGGTTTTAATGTTGGAGCAGATATTTACCAGCGATAATAAAATCGGGTAAACTTCCTAACCCACACGGTTTATATTTGAAATCAGCCCCCGCTATTCCGGGTATTAATGAGCAACCTATACGATTCGTTGTTTAATGTTAATTTAAGGCAATAAAAGATGCAATATGAATAAAAAGTATAAAATCCTGCATCTTGAAGATGTACCATCCGATGCTACACTTGTGTCACGCGAATTAAAGAAAGGCGGTATTAATTTTGAGTATTTTGTAATCGAAACAGAGGAAGCGTATTTATTAGCGCTCGAACATTTTGCACCTGATATTATTCTTTGCGATCACACGCTCCCCTCTTTTAATTCCTTTGAGGCGTTTAAAATACTTAAAACGAAGAAGCTTTATATTCCTTTCATACTTATCTCCGCCACCGTGACTGAAGACCTCGCTATGAGTTTAGTAAGCGAAGGTGCAGATGATTTTATATTTAATGATCGTTTAAAGCGGCTGCCGAATGCATTTATGAATGCTATTCAGAAATACAGGTTTGAAAAAGAACGTATGCAGCTAATGGATGATGTGCGTGAAAGGGAAGCACTATCGAAAGAATTTTTAAGAAACAATGCAATAGAACGCGAAACTCTTCTTTCCGAATTAACGGTGTCTGTTAAAGATTTAAAGCAATTTACTTACATCACTTCTCATAATTTCAGAGCTCCGCTTTCTAATTTATCAGGCTTGTTGAAACTGATAGATGACAGTAGCTTATCAGAAAACAACAGGGGAATAATCAGCATGTTTAAAACCGCTACCCTGCAATTAAATAAAACTATTAACGACCTGGCTGAAATATTAATCATCAGGAATAATGTAAAATGTTGATGTAACAAATTATAATATTAGTAAATTAATAAAGGATACCTCCAATCTATTGAACTTCGAGATTATTAAAAATAAATGCAGCATTAACCTGCACTTGAAAGTTGAAACTGTTTTGTTCAATACAGTTTACCTTGAAAGTATTTTAATGAACCTGCTTTCCAATGCTCTTAAATACCGGTTACCAGACAGACCATTTCAGGTAGATATCTCCACAGGCTTAAATTCCAAAGGAGGAGTGCTTCTTTCTAAAAAAGACAATGGCTTAGGTATTGACCTAAGAAGACATCACAATAAAATATTCGGCTTATACCAGCGGTTTCATGTAAATACAGATGGCGTAGGATTGGGATTGTTTATTACCAAATCGCAGGTAACATCAATGGGAGGCACGATTGACGTAGAGAGTGAAGTTGGCGTTGACTCCACATTCAGCATCAATTTCATGAAATCCACTTCTTCATTAATGAACTGAATATGGATAGAAAGAATAGACAAAGCGATTTAGTTATAGCCGAAAGGGAACTTGCCTTCCAGAATGAAGAGAAAGAAAAACGTGCTGCTGAATTGGTTATCGCCAATCAAGAACTTCTTTTTCAGAATAAAGAAAAGGAAAAACGGGCTGCAGAGTTGGTCATTGCAAATAAAGAGCTCATCTTTCAGAACGAAGAGAAAGAAAAGCGCGCAGCAGAATTAGTTATTGCCAACGAAGAGCTTATTTTCCAAAATGAAGAGAAGGAAAAACGAGCAGCAGAATTAATTATTTCAACGCTTGCAGGCAGCGTACAGCGTAAGAAAAATGAAGAGTACATTGAACGGCTGGCAGCAATTGTTGAATCTTCTGATGATGCAATTATCAGCAAGTCTCTGGACGGAACTATAAAAAGCTGGAACAGGGGTGGTGAAAAGATGTTTGGTTACACTTCAAAGGAAGCGATAGACAAAAACATTTCCCTGATTATTCCCCCGGAGTTTGTTTCCGAAGAAAAAAATATTCTGGAAAAAATATGCAAGAATGAAACCATAGATCATTTCGAAACCACACGGATTAAAAAAAATGGCGAACGTATTTATGTAGCCATTACTGTATCTCCTTTAAAGGATAAAGCAGGGAAGATTGTCGGCATTTCTAAAATTGTGCGTGATATTACCCAGAGAAAAAAAGCCGAGGAAGAACTTATTCATGCCAACAAAAAGCTGGTCTCTCAAAACGAAGAAAAAGAGAAACGCGCGGCTGAATTAATTATTGCCAATAAAGAACTCGATTTCCAGAATAAGGAAAAAGAGAAACGTGCTGCTGAGCTGATTATTGCTAACAAGGAACTTCTGTTTCAAAACGAAGAAAAAGAAAAGCGGGCAAGTGAACTGCTTATTGCAAATGAAGAGCTTTTATTTCAAAACGAAGAGAAAGGAAAACGCGCAATGGAACTTGAATCCGTTAATAAAGAGTTGGAATCCTTCTCTTATTCCGTTTCCCATGATCTCCGGGCACCTCTTCGGGCAATTAACGGATTCACCCGGGTATTGATGGAAGATTACATGGAACAATTGGATGAGGAAGCAAAAGGTGTAATGGATGACATCATTGAGAACTCCAATAAAATGGGAGAACTTATAGATAATCTCCTTGGCTTCTCCCGCATCAGCAAGCAACAGGTAATGATGGTTAATGTAAGCATTAAAGACATTGTAAATAATTTAATAGCAGAATTCAAACGCGAAGACCCCGAAAGGATAGTTAATATCACAATAAAAAAGCTGGAAGATATAATGGGCGACAGGAGGATGTTAAAGCAGGTATTCATTAATCTTATTTCCAATGCATTTAAATATACAGGCAAAAAAGAAAAAACTGATATCGAGATTGGATCTTATCCGGAAGAAAATTTTTGCACCTATTATATAAGGGATAATGGGGCAGGATTTGATATGCGTTACTATGATAAATTATTTGGTGTGTTTCAACGCATGCACAGCAGCAATGAATTTGAAGGCACCGGTGTAGGGCTTGCCATTATTCAGCGGATCATTACAAAGCATGGAGGAAAAGTATGGGCAGAAGGTAAAGTGAATGAAGGCGCATGCTTTTATATTTCACTACCAAAATCTAAAATAAATTAACAAGCATAAAACAATGAATCAAATGATAAATTCTGAAATTCAGATTTTGCTGGTAGAGGATAACAAATCAGATGCAAAGCTCACGATAAGAGCATTAAAGAAGCACAACCTTGCAAATAATTTAATTCATCTTATTGACGGTGCTCAGGCACTGGAATTTATATTCGGCAAGGGAGAATTTGCAGGAAGAAATATTGATAATAAACCAAGGGTAATTTTCCTCGATTTAAAAATGCCCAAAGTAAGCGGGCTTGAAGTGTTGCGCACAATTAAGAGCGATGAGCGCACTAAGCTAATACCTGTAGTAATGATGACATCATCAAAGGAAGAAAAGGATATCATAGAGAGTCATAAGCTTGGCGTAAACAGTTACGTGGTTAAGCCGGTTGATTTCGAAAATTTTTCTAAAACAATTACTGATCTCGGTTTCTACTGGATGGTGGTAAATACGCCCCCCCAACACTGAAGATTATTGCCATTTGCCGGAATGCAGGGGTTTAAGATGAACTTTCGCCACTGGCCTTATAAACGTAAATTATACAACCTCTTTTCAGAATTGTGTAACACTTTTCCTTATAAACATTCTCACCTTACACTTTAATTGTATAGAATGAATAACACTGTTAAAATTCTTTTAGTTGAAGATAACCCGATTGATGTAATGCTCATCAGGGAATTGCTTAAGAAATCTTCTTACAGCAATTCCATATTGATTGACGTGAAGAGCCTTCATGATGCTTTGTTTTACGCAAAAGAAGACATTCTTGTCCTGCTTCTTGATCTTGGCTTACCTGATAGTAACGGAATAGATACAGTTCGGTTGATTCGTGAGAATTTTCCAGATTGTGCAATCATTGTACTTACCGGGTTAGAAGATGACACTATTGCTGCTGAATCCCTGAGGTTGGGAGCTCAAAATTATCTTACTAAAAACCAAATAGACAGCAAAGTATTAGATAAAACAATACGCTTCGCGATTGAGCGTCACGTGTTTGTTCAAAAGCTCAAAAAAGCTGACAAGGAATTAATACATGCCAACCGGCTGTATTCCTTCATCAGCCAGATTAATCAAACCATAGTCCATTCACATGATGAACAAACTGTGCTTAAGCGTGCATGCAAAATTGCAATAGAATATGGAATGTTCAAGTCCGCATGGATTGGAATGTTTGATCACATAAACAAAAAAATAAATCTTATTGAAGAATCCGGAATGTTGCACCAGGACATTGCACTCTTTGCAAATGCTCCGTTTGAAAATAAAGGTCCGCAGGAACACGTACTGCGCTTTGATTCATACTATGTGTGTAACAACATCCAGGCTGACCCCGAGCTAAGCAGTTGGAAGCCGGTTGCCTCAAATAGGAATTGGAATTCATGCATGGTATTGCCGATCCGGAAATCAGGAAAAATAATAGGAACCATTAATTTATATTCAGACGAAATAGATTTTTTCAATAAAAAGGAAATAACATTGCTTGTGGAAGCTACAGGCGATATTTCCTTTGCTTTGGATATTTTTGAGAAAGATAAACAGAGAATACATACGGAGCAAAGATTGAAGCAAAGTGAGCTTCGATACCGTGAATTTTTCGACACCGCCCCTGAAGTTATTATTGTGATGGATGCAGAGACCGGTGCTTTTATTGATTACAATAATAATGCGCTAAAGCTTTTTAAATTGTCAGGCGTACAGTTCCTCAAAAAATCTCCACCGGATGTAAGCCCGCCCATGCAGCCGGATGGAAAAACATCGGCAGAGAAGTCAACCGAAATGATCCTTGCGGCAACGCATGGAGAAAATCCAATATTCGATTGGGTAGTGCGCGACTCTGAAGGAAAGGATATTTATTGCGAAGTGCGGCTTACGGTACTTACCAATCCTGACAGGAAACTGATTCGTTGCAACCTGTTTGAAATTACGGAGAGGAAACAAGCGCAGGAAAAACTAATGCAAAGTGAATTTCGATATCGCCAGATCGTGGAAACAGCAAATGAAGGAATCTGGACGATAGATGAAAATAATAAAACAACATTCGTCAATAAGAAGCTTTGTGAGATACTTGAATATTCCGAAGAAGAAATGATAGGAAAAGAAAATTTTGATTTTATGGATAAGGAAGGAATCAAAATAGCAAAAGAAAAAATAACAAGGCGCAAAAAAGGAGTTTCAGAAAATGAAGAGATAAGATTCATTTCAAAAAGCCGGAAAGATGTATGGACAAAATTATTAGTCAGTCCTATTCTTGGTATTGAAGGAAAATATAAAGGCGCACTTGCAATGGTTACTGATATTACCGAGAAAAGGAAAGCAGAACTAAAATTACAAGAGAGTGAGACATTTAATAAAGGCATACTCTCCTCACTCAGCGCCCACATTGCGGTGATTGATGAAAATGGAACAATTATAGCAGTCAATAAAGCATGGGATGATTTTGCAAAAGCAAATGGTGCTACATCTCTTGAGCGGGTTTCCGTAGGAAGCAACTACTTTGAAGTTTGCAAAAGAGCGATAGAAAAAGGCGAGCTTTATGCGGCACAATCATTAGCCGGCATTCAATCAATTTTTAAAAAAGAAAAACAATATTTTGAAATGGAATACCCCTGTCATTCTCCTGATGAGCAGCGGTGGTTTACGCTTCGGGTCAAAAATTTTGGAAGCGACATACAGAAAGTTGTTATCGCACACCAAAATATAACAGAAAGAAAGATCGCTGAAAATAACCTGAGTAATACTTCGGTTGAGTTGCAAAAAACCCTTACAGATCTAAATAAAATATTAGATTCTTCAATAGATGTCATTTGTACAATTAATGCCAATGGTGAGTTCGTAAAAATTAGCGCAGCATCACAAAAGGTTTGGGGTTATCCGCCAGGAGAACTTATCGGCAGTAAATTTATGAACCTGGTGTATCATGAAGATGCCGATATTACCATAAAAGCGGCTGAAACAATTATAAGTGGTACACAAATTCCAATATTTGAAAACAGGTATGTACATAAAAGTGGCAGAGTTGTTCCAATATTATGGTCACTTAACTGGGATGAGAAATTAAAATTAATGTTTTGTATAGCGAAGGACATTACAGAAAAGAAAAGATTGGAAAAAACCGTTGAAAACGAAAGAGACCGGTTTTCAGAAATGTTTTTACGCGCTCCTGCAAGCATGGCAATGTTGAAAGGACCCAATCACATATTTCAAATGGCTAATGACCTTTATTTGAATCTTACAGACAGAAAAAATATTGTAGGCCAATCAGTAAGGGATGTTTTTCCCGAAGTGGAAAGTCAGGGCTTTATTGATTTGCTTAACCATGTTTACAAAACTGGTGAATCATATATTGGAAAAGAAGTTCTCGTAAAATTGAAGAAACCAGGAACAGAAGAACTGAGCGATGTTTACCTCAATTTCGTTTACCAGGCATACCATAATAGACAAAATGAAATAGAAGGAATCTTTGCTTTTATAATTGATATTACAGAACAACAAAAAGCCAAAGAAAATTTATTGGCAACATCAGAAAGATTGCTACTGGCAACAACTTCCGCAAAAATGGGAATCTGGGACTGGGATATAGCAAACGATATAATGACCTGGGATAACAGAATGTATGAACTATATGGAATAGGAAAGCAACATTTTACCGGTGCAGTAAATGTTTGGCAAAATGGAGTTCATCCTGATGATATTGAAAGAGCGGGTAAAGAAATAAATGATGCAATATCAGGCATACGTGATTTTGATACGGAGTTCAAGATTATCTGGCCTGATAAATCTGTTCATTTTATTGAAGCACATGCAATTGTTTCAAGGGATGAAGCTGGAGTGGCAGTACGAATGATAGGCATAAACATAGATATAACAGAACGAAAAACAGCGGAAGAAAAAGTAATAAGGCTAAATGAGGAAGTTACCAAAAGTGAAAAGTTTTTTAAAGGAGTGCTTGAGAACAGTGATGACATGATAACAATAATTTCACCTACCGGAAAAACAATTTATGCGAGTCCAGCAGTGTCAAAAAAATTCGGGTATACTAACGAAGAATGTTTACAAATAAATATAGCCGACATTGTTCACCCGGATGATGCATTAATAATGCAGGAATTTGTAATGAGAATAATGTTGCATCCCGGGGTGCCCATGGAATGCCCCTTAATTCGCAATAGAAAAAAGGACGGAAGCTATGTTTGGGTGGAAGGCACATTAACTAATTTTCTCGAAACCGAAGGAATTAATGCAATCGTTGCAAATTTCAGGGACATTACTGATCGAAAGAAAGCTGACGAATTGCTTCAACAATCACAATCAAATCTCAAAGCCGTTATAGAAAACACAGATGCTTCCATTTATTCTTTGGACCTGAACTATAGATACATCACCTTTAATAAACTTCTTCATGAAACACTGAAACAGATCTATCATTTGGATATAAAGCCCGGTGATAATGTTTACAGTTTTCTGGACAAGCTAAATCCATCTGAAAGCAAAGAATGGAAGGAAGTTTACTCTAAAGCATTAGGCGGTGAAACCGTTAAGTTTGAAAAAGAATTTCATATTGGTGATTTTTATAATTGTTCTAGCTTTTCCATTCATCCAATCTGGGAAATGGACGAAGTCATCGGGCTTTCATGTTTCGCCTATGACATTAGCAAACAAAAACAAGGGGAACTTCAAAAGGAAAAAATGACTGCGGACATCGTTCAGCGGAACAAAAACCTCGAACAGTTTTCTTACATCGTTTCTCATAATTTACGTGCACCAATAGCTAACATTATCGGCTTCTCTGACCTCCTTAAATCGGGAGAACTTGCGCAGGAAACTGTAGCTGAACTCAACGAAGGCCTTTCCACTTCCGCTAAAAAACTGGATGAAGTTATCAAAGACCTCAACCACATTCTTCATATAAAGCGAAATGTAAGCGAGGAAAAAGAAATCGTAAACCTCTCACAACTTGCAACTGATATTTACATAAGTATTGAAACCCTGATTGCAAAAGAGGACGCAACTATTGTCTGGGACTTTACAGAAGTAAATGAAATACTTATAATCAAAAGCTACCTATACAGCATTTTCACCAACCTTATTACAAACAGTATTAAATATAGACAGCCTAATATACCTCCGGCAATTAAAATAAAAAGTTTTAAGTTCGATAATAAAATCATTCTCACGTTTACAGATAACGGAATGGGCATTGATCTTGAAAAGAAGGGCGACCAGGTATTTGGATTATACAAACGCTTTCATACAAACCGGGCTGAAGGAAAAGGGATGGGATTATTTATGGTGAAAACCCAGGTTGAAACAATCGGTGGAACAATCAGTATCACCAGTGAAGTCAATAAAGGAACAGAATTCAAAATTGAATTTTAAATTTAATTCATTGAACCATGAATAAGACATCGCATTTTATTGTGGTTGACGATGATCAGGTCAACAACATGATCTGCCGCACAACCATTAAAAAGGTATCACCAATGGCCGATATTCAAACCTTCAACGTTCCTGAAGAAGCATTCGAATATATATCCATACGATATGCAGAAAAGGTAGATCTCACCATTTTATTTCTCGATATAAATATGCCTGGCTGGTCGGGCTGGGATTTTCTTGATAACTTTGAAATACTTAATGAACAAATAAAAAAAAAGATTCAAATCTATATGCTCTCTTCTTCTATTGATCCTACTGACAAGCAAAGAGCCATAGAAAATAATAATGTTGTGGGTTATCTTGAGAAACCACTTTCTATTGCAACGGTATCCGCAATTTTAGATGTACAAATGAAAATTAATCTCTGACTTTATCAGCCTTTATTATTTTAATTGGCTTCACTAATCAATTTAAACTACACATTTTCCTTACGATTACTGCTTGTAATTTAGCTGGCCGGGGCCGCAGGCTGCACTACTGTTGAAATTAATGGTCTGGCCGGCAACATCTTTAAGGGCAAAATCAGGTCACAAATACCCTTTTCTCTATCTCATAAATTAGGTTGGGGTTGCTTTATTCGTTAACTTGCAGTCTTTGCAGACCTTTGACTTTTCTTTTTTTTGCCAGTTTTTTTAATCAAGGCAAGATGTTAACTCTTTCTCACGGCACTAAACACGATAATTGCTAAATGCCGGAAGCTATCAGGGAATTCAACCTTTAGTTGACTACATTGAATGCATTTGGTCCAAATAAAATCTCTTGAACAGCAAATTAAAAATTTTACACCTCGAAGATTTGCCTTCCGATGCTGAATTGGTGGATAGGGTATTGAAAAAGGGAAACATTAGATTTGAAAAATTGGTGGTTGATAATAAAACCGATTTTGAAAAGTCACTACAGGAATTTGCCCCTGATATTATTCTTTCTGATCATTCGCTACCTTCATTTAACTCTGTTGAAGCGCTGAAAATAGTAAAGGAAAGGGGAATTGATATTCCTTTCATACTCATCACCTCTACCGTTTCCGAAGAATTTGCCGTGGAGATGATGAGGGAAGGGGCATGCGATTATCTTATCAAAGATCGCTTGCAGCGCCTTCCTTCAGCAGTCATACAGGCTTTTGATAAATTCCTTTTGCGCCTTGCACAGGAAAATGATGTCGCAGACATAAAAAGCTCCCGTTTAGAATTGCGTCGGCTCACCGCCCATCTTGAAACCATCAGGGAAGAAGAGCGTACTGCAATGGCTCGCGAAATTCATGACGAACTGGGGCAGCAACTCACCGGCATTAAAATGGATTTATCGTTAATGCTGAATGACCTTTCTGTGAAGGCACCTGTTACAATGGAAAAAGTATCGGAAATTATTGAAAACGTTGATGTAACAATTAAAAGTATTCGAAAAATTTCATCTGAACTTCGCCCTTTTGTGATTGATGATCTCGGCCTAATCGCAGCCCTCGACTGGCAATGCCGGGAATTCGAGAAACGGTTTGCCATTCCATGTACTCTCAATACAAAGTTGAAAGATCAGCATTTTGAAAAGCCACTCAACACTGCAGTTTTTCGAATTTACCAGGAAACATTAACCAATATTGCCCGACACTCCAAAGCAACAGAAGTAAAGAGTAAAGCAAGCTTAGAAGGGGATAACCTGGTTCTCACAATCACTGACAATGGTGTAGGATTTAAAAAGGAGGAAGCCCTTCAAAGGCGCACGCTCGGTATTATCGGCATGAAAGAAAGAGCAATCATGGTAGGTGGAGAGTTGAAAATAGAAACTGCAGCAGGTTTCGGAACAAAAATCATACTCAAAGTTCCTGTTCGATCACTGCAAACCGCCACATGATAAAAATAATAATAGCAGACGATCATGCCCTCGTTCGAAAGGGATTGAAGCAATTCATCCTTCGCGATATGCCTGATACCAAAATTACAGAAGTGGACAACGGCAATTCCCTGCTTAAAGAAGTAAGAGCTTCAATATTTGATCTTGTCATCAGCGATATATCCATGCCGGGGCGTAGCGGGTTGGAATCATTGAAACAGTTGAAAGAAGAATTTCCAAAACTCCCTGTCCTCATATTAAGTATGCACCCTGAAGAACAATACGCACTGAGGGTTTTGAAAGCAGGTGCATCCGGATACATCAGCAAAGATTGCGTGCCGGATGAAATAATGAAAGCTGTGCGGCAAATATTAAGCGGTAGGAAATACATCACACCTTCCATTGCGGAACGGCTTACTGATAACTTAGGCGAAGATTTTTCTGATAAGCCACATGAAAAATTATCTGACCGTGAATTTGAAGTTCTAAAATTAATTGGAGCTGGAAAAACAATTTCTGAAATTGGGAATATTATTTCTCTCAGTCCTAACACCATCAGTACCTACCGCCTTCGAATACTCGAAAAGATGATTCTACGCACCAATGCAGAGCTCATTTATTATGTTATTGCAAATAAACTCATTTAACAAAATGTAAAGTATTACATCCTACAACGACAGGCTCTTTCCCGGATCAGGAGCAACGAATAAAATTAACAGGAAAAAATAAAATGCGAGGCCGCTTGTTTTCATTAAAAATCATCATTTAAACAGTGAAAATAAAATGTACCTTCGTCACTTAATTACTTGAATTGGCACGTTTCATTTCAATATTGATATTAAGTTACTACGTAGCAGTAAACCTTTGCCTTCCTCAGGGTGATTTTTCCGCTGTAGTTGATTTGCCTCAAATGTACCGGCATTGCAAGTCAACCGAAAATAAGGACATGACTCCATTTGATTTTGTTACTGATCATTTAATTAATATTGATGGTCTTT
>JBDTTM010000030.1:0-18597 GCA_039930605.1 Bacteroidota bacterium | reverse complement strand
GGCTTTATGTCATTTTTTACAAAGGCCGTTTGTGAGGCAATGAAAAGTTCTCCGGCTGTGAATGCGCAAATTGACGGAGATGAAATTGTGTTCCACGATTACTGCGACATTGGCATAGCTGTAAGCGCTCCAAAAGGATTGATGGTTCCGGTCATTCGCAATGCAGAATCACTTTCGCTGGCTGAGATTGAGAAACAGGTAATGGATCTTGCTGCTAAGGCGCGTGATGGAAAAATTTCCATCGAAGAAATGACAGGCGGAACATTTACCATCACCAATGGAGGTGTTTTCGGTTCTATGTTATCTACACCGATTATCAATCCACCGCAATCAGCGATTTTGGGAATGCATAATATTGTGGAGAGGCCGGTGGCTATCAATGGTAAAGTGGAAATTCGTCCGATCATGTATGTAGCATTGAGCTATGACCACAGAATCATTGATGGTCGCGAATCTGTCAGTTTCCTGGTGAAGGTAAAACAGATGCTGGAAGAACCGGTGAAACTTTTCTTTGAAGGGAACGACCCGATGAAAAAATTACTGGAACTTTGAGTAATCTATTATCTCAACGAAGTACGAAAAGCCACTACTAATATACGAATTACAAATCGGCGGATTTTTTCCTGATTCTTAATTCGTAAATCGGTGAGATTGTTTAAGCTTCTTCGGCGACGACTTCTTTCACCTCTGGCACCAGTTGCAAAAGCAACCTTTCAATTCCTCCTTTTAATGTCACGGAAGATGACGGACAACCGCTGCAGCTGCCTTTCATGACGAGGGTGACTTTTCCTTCTTCAAATGATTTAAAATGAATGGCGCCACCATCCTGTTCTACAGCAGGTTTCACATATTCTTCAAGGGCTTCGATGATCCGTGTCTCAACAGCTGAATTTGTTTTGGTGCGTTCAATTTTTTCGTCAGCTTTCTGTTCTTTTTCGCCAGTAAAAACTTTTTCACCTGATTGAATATAACCTTTGATGAACTCTCTGAAAATAGGCATCAGCTCGAACCAGTCAAATTCATTCTTCTTATTGATGGTCACAAAATTAGTCGTGATGAAAACAGAAACAACTCCATCAAACTTAAAAATCTCCTGCGCCAAAGGGCAATTTATAGCATCCAATGGTTTCAGGTATTCCACACTTCCTTCTTCCAGCAAATATTGATTTACTACAAACTTCATGGCAGCGGGATTGGGCGTGCTCTCCGCATAAACCATAATGATATTTTTCTCTTTTTCCATTCTGTACAAAGGTACTATAAGTAAGTTAAAAGTCACAAGGCATCGACTATAGGTATATGACGGCTGCTTATCTCAAGTCTGCGATTTTATATCTGTTTTTTCCTGTCTCAAATCTAATATCTATTGTCTCATGTCTGGCTGTTCGGTATACTTGCGCATTATGACCATTTCAGAAGCCACTGATTTGAAACCTGTAAAATGGAAGACCATGCTCTTTCACTCCATTTTTGCGGTGATGCTTATTATGGCGTGGTATTTTTCAAAGGAACGACTGTACACTGATTCGGCTTATTATTTTTTTCATCCCCTTGATTCCGGCTTTTTCGTAGTTGCACATCAGCGCCTGGTACTTGCCATTTCGCAGGTAATTTTCCTCTCCACTTATTATCTCGGCGCTTCCCTTAAGGTACTCGTCATTTCATGGTCATTGAGTCATATATTATTTTACTATTCCCTTTTCATACTTGTTTACCATGTACACAGGAATGAGGCTGCCGGGCTTGCCATTATTCTGTTACAGGTAGTCGGGCAGGTATGGCTCTATTATTCACCTATGTATGAGATATGCTATGGCGGAGCACTTCTTGTCGTGTTTTATGTTTTACTTGACGAAAAAATATTTACGCCGAAAAGATGGTTTTGGTTGATTGTCCTGGAAATTCTTGTGATCACCAGTCACCCCGAAAACTTTGTAATATTTTTCTTTGTCATCATCAGTGATATTATCAGGAACGGATTTCTAAAAAAGGTCCATCCTGTCTTTTTCCTCATTTTTATAGGAACCATTATTTTCAAATCCTTATCATTCAGCGATTATGAAGGAGACAAACTGAACTTCATGCTAAACCTGCATGAGAATCACAGGTATCTAAATCTCTGGAATAAAAATTACATGGGTGATGTATTGGATGTTTTCACCATGCATTACAAAGCGCTGCTTATTTTCTTTCTACTTGCTTTGGCATCGTTGATAATGAGAAAAAACAGAAATCAACTTCTTCTTTTTTTATTTACAGCTTTAGGATTGGTCGCATTGATCAATGCAACAAATGATGCTAATTATTTTTCGCGTTATACGGAGTCACTTTATTTCCCGCTTACATGGATCGTGACGGTTTCATTTTTAAGAGATTTTTATCAGCCACTTGGGATTCAAAGGAAAAAACTTTTTTTTCTTTTGCTCATAGGGGTTTCCTTACTTCAATTAAACGAGGTACGCAAAAATGGTGAGTTCCTGAAAATGCGCACCTTTCAAATGGAAAATATTATTTCAGCATCACAGCAACAGGGAATAAAAAAGGGTTTGGTGAAGTTGGAAAATACTGAGAAGGACAGGTGGGCAATGAACTGGAGCCTTCCGATGGAAAGCCTTGTACTCTCTTCTCTCAGGAATTCTTCTGAAACAGTTTCAGTGATTGGAGATGAAGATTTCGACTACCGTGATACAACAGTCGCGCTGACTCAAAACCGGTTTATCCTCCGGAGATGGGAAATCAGGGATGATGAAAGTATGATTCCCTTTTTTAAGGTTCCTCATGGAAATTATATTGCAATGAATACAGCGAACTCAAATCTTACAGTGGATTATTTCAGCAATCATGTGAAGCTGGAAACCATATCTTCTGAAATGAAAACATTTGGCTCAAAGATTTTCTTTCCTGTGAAAATAATTAATGACAGGGAGAAGTCAATTCCATCGTTGCCGGTTCAAAGTAATTATTTTGAGATTGGATTCGAAGGTGACAAGGACAGACAGGTAATTATCCCGCTCGATATTGATGTGGCGAATACCTACACAGAGATACTTCCTGTGGAAACGGCCGGTCTTCAAAAGCCAATTCATATTACGGTAAGGCTGATGGTTAACGGAAAAGAAATTGCCTCCTCCATAATTAATGTTGATTAAAACATCAGTCACTGCATAACATTTCCTGAACCAGGCGTCCCAATGTTTGAAACAGAAAAAATATTTTCTATCACTTCGGAAATTCAATTTGAATTGCTTGCGCTTGAAATTTTCCGATTCCAGGCTGAGCACACTGCAATTTATAGAAAGTATCTTGAGCTTTTGAAATGTAATCCCGGTAGAATTACTTCAACCTCTCAGATTCCCTTTTTACCTGTTGAGTTCTATAAATCCCACGAGATCAGTTCAGAGAATCAAGAGTCAAGATCAAAGATGAAGACCTTTTCCAGTTCAGGGACAACAGGGCAGGAGGTGAGTAAACATTTCGTTTCAGACATTTCGGTATATGAAAAAAGTTTTCGAAAGGGATTTGAGTTGTTCTATGGAAGTGTAAGAGATTATTGCATAATCGCATTGCTTCCATCTTACTTGGAACGGGAAGGCTCAGCGCTTGTTTACATGATGGATGCATTGAGTAAAGATTCTCAAAACTCTCAAAGCGGATTCTATCTGCACAACCAGCAAGAGCTTTTTGAAACACTCGCAGAACTTAAAAATCAAAAGCAGAAAACATTGTTACTGGGTGTCACTTATGCATTGATAGACTTTGTAGAAAATCATCCAATCAATTTCCCTGATCTCATCGTGATGGAAACCGGCGGAATGAAAGGAAAACGCGGCGAGATGATTCGTGCGGATGTCCATGATAAATTGTGCAATGGTTTTGGAATCAGTTCCGTTCATTCTGAATATGGAATGACAGAATTATTGTCGCAGGCATACTCTTCTGGATATGGGATTTTCCATACGCCACCGTGGATGAAAATTGTCATTCACCAGCAGCATGATTTATTCAGCGAAGCAGGGGAAGGACAGACAGGTGTGATTTCTGTAATTGATCTTGCCAATATTTATTCCTGCTCTTTTATCACCACGCAGGATGTAGGAAGAAAACATGCTGATGGATCATTTGAAGTATTGGGAAGAACGGATTTCAGTGATGTGAGGGGATGTAACTTGTTAATTGGTTGAATGGATATTTGGTTGATTGGTTGACTTGTGAATTCGTTGATTAGGAAACAGCCCGGGATTTTTCCAAATAAGGCAGTTGCTTATTCCTTTATCACGTTTCCAACTAATATTTTATCCCCGGCAAAAGCTTTTACAAAATAAATTCCGGATGGAAGTGATTCAATATCGATGACCGGCTTTTGACTTCCACCGTTGAATACTGCTGAATACTTCATCTCTCCCAGCAGATTATTAATTTCTATATGGTCTATTTCAAATTTCAAATTTACAATTTTAATTTTTCCATTCGTTGGACTAGGGAAAATCAGAATACCATTTTGTTCATTTAAATTAGAAACCCTATTGGGTGAATCAATAAGTGTATCTATGATTGAAACCGTACATCCATTATGATCGGTTAATGTTACTGTATAAATTCCTTCCAAAAGCTGATGAATCGTGTCGGAGTACAATGAGCCATTTGCGGGGATCCAACTGATAGAATATGGGAGTGTTCCTCCCGTTGCGGTAAATGAGATGAATCCGTCAGCACATCCAATGCAAGAAGGATTTTGTATCGAAGAAGTTGCAAATAAAATATCTGAAGGTTCAGCCAATGCATACGAAATTGTATCGAAACATTGATTTGAATCGGTTGCAATCACTGAATAAATTCCGCTGCATCGATTACTCAGGTTTCTTGTAGTGTCACCGGTATTCCATTGGTAAGTATACGGCGCAGCACCGTTGTAAGTAGAAAGATAGATAAGGGCATTACAGTCGCCATTGCAAAGTATCGGTGTTGAACTTAAATAAATGTAAAATTGAGGTAAGGAAACCTGGTATGTGCTGAAACAACCGACCGAATCCATCATGGTAAAGGAAATGTTGGCATCGCATATTGAGTCAACAACGGTACTTGAATCTCCTGTGCTCCAACTAAAAGTGAAAGGCGCTGCACCTGTAATTGGAGCAACAGTGATCTCTCCAATGCAATTCCCTGAACACGAATTATTAATAGTGTATTGCGCCATGCACTGTGAGTTACAGATTTGTGTCGCAGTAATTGTATCTGCTATTGGTTGCGGGCCACCCCCGGATGACCAATTAGGCGTATAAGAAATTGCAGTTGAAAAAGCTGACGAGTCATTAATGGTACTTGTTGCTCCATGCAATATTAATGGAACATACCCGCAAGATGGATTACTCAGGTATTCCTTTTCGACATGAAATTTGCCGCCATTTGTACTAGAGTTATTTTCAGAAATAAAATACGCGGCACTGTCAAAAGATTCCACCCACGAGCTTTGGTATTCATTCGGTTCGTTTAAATTCCTGCTTATGGCGCGGGTTACAATACCCGATAGATCAGTTTCAATTACGATAGACTGGTTGAAATTGGAACCGGCAATTATCAGATGTACACTATCTTCTAATGCCAAAAATTGTGAGTTAGCAAAATCAATAAATGCCGTATTACCGGTTGAATCTATTTTATTGAAAAATAAAGTATTTCCGTTGTAATCTATTTTTCTAAGATTTATATTCTGCTCTAAAATGTAAAAAGAACTATCAACTTGCAACATGTCCAATAACTCATAAGGATTGCTTTGATAAAACTTTTGCCATAAAACATGCCCTGTAGTATCGACTTTTAAAATCGAAACGGCTCCACTGCTATCAATAGTTGGTGCTATCCCGCAAATCAGGTATGCTTCAGTAGTTCCATTAAAAGAAATCGACTTGCAAAAAATTCCCGAAAAATTCATTGCGATTAAATCTAATGAAAATTTTAATGTCAATGTTGAATCAAATACTGCAAGGTAATGCTCACGACAACATTGATTCAATTCATCCCATGCATTGCCAATCACAAGTAAATCATCAGTATTGAAGTCAACATTCATGGTTTCGATATAATCCTTCCAGCAGTCTCTGTTACTCCACTTCGATCTTATTCCGTTGCCATTTTTATCAAATTTGATTAAGCCACTTTTGGGCACACCGAGCATGCATAAAGGTGGTTCATCATCAAATTGCCAGGTAAGATAATAACCACTGTCCGAAGCTTGCCTTATAAAATCACATTGACTCTGCCCGAGATACCCGGGATATTTTTTACTCCACTCAATTACTCCATTAGAATTGAATTTAATAATTTCCTTGTCATAATTGGAATAATTCTCCAGCCCCTCTACCAGAAAACCACCGTCCGTACATTTAATAATAGGGTACGATACAAATACATTCGTATCTGCCTTCTTATATTCAATCTCCCAACTTGCCTGTGCAAAAATCTGGGTTGTTGAAAAAAGAAATAAAAAAATGGGATAATATTTCATGCAGTTCTGTCTTCGTCATTCAAAGATAAAAGAAAAAATGCAGCCACGAATTCACGAATTAGTTCGTATCAATTCGGACAAATTTGTGGAAGAATAATTTCGAAACAGTTATTAATGTCCCCTTCTGGGGGAAAATCCCTCGCCTTTTAGGCGAAGACTTAAGTTTAATAGATTTGTGCTATGCAAAATTATCGGAAGACATCTCAGAGCACTTATGATTGCAAGTATCACATAGTTTGGATAACGAAGTATCGTAAAAAGGTCATGGAAGGAATTGTTGGGGAACGAGTTCGAGAACTGATCAGACAAATTTGTAAGGAGAACGAAGTAGAGATTGTGAAAGGACATGTTTCGCGAGATCATGTACATCTTTTTGTTTCGGTACCACCACATTTGGCAATAAGTAAGTTAGTCCAGTATTTGAAAGGCAAAAGTTCGTACAAGTTGTTACATGAGAACCAACAGCTATCCAAGGAATTTTGGGGCAGACATTTGTGGGGGCGCGGATATTTTGTGGCAACCTCAGGAAACGTAACGGATGAAGTAATATTAGAATACATACAGAACCAAGATATTGAAAACAAAGATGAAGGTTTCACAGTTGCCGAGGGTCTTTAGTAAGCTTCAGCTTAAATCAAACCCTTCGGCTTTTAGCCGAAGGTAGTTTAGTTTTTATTGCTTCAACACTTTACCAAACAAAACCTTTTCTCCGGCAAAAGCTTTTACAAAATAAATTCCGGAGGGGAGAAGTCGGCAGTCAATAGTTAATAGTTGGTAGTCAACAGCCACTGCAGACATTTTTTCTCCCATGAGATTATAGATTTCGATGTGATCGGGTTTTAAGAATTTATTTTGAATAGTAAATTCTCCAGTGGAAGGGTTGGGTGAAATCAACAACTGCTCATTTTCTTTTACTATTGTTTCAGTGATAGTTGCAAGTGTGCTGTCGCAGAATTTTACAGTCCAGTAATCTCGATATCCCCAACTTGTCTGTGTTTTATATCCGCCAATTCCCGCATCGTTTGAATTGGCAAATGCATAGCAACCATCACTGGTTTGTATAGCAAAACCCTTTTCATTTTGACCATTTATGCGAACGGTTTTATCCCATTGCTTATTACCCACAGAATCTGTTTTAAGAACCCATGTTTGCTCGCTGCCTAAGTTATTTTCTGTTTTATCACCGCTTGAGTCAGAATTAGAAGTACCATCAATTAAAAAACCTTTATCAGATGTTTGGGTCACATTTCCAAAAAAATATTCTTCTCCTGTACCTCCATAATCTCTATCCCATTCTTTGACACCAAATGAATTAGTTTTGACAATCCAAAAATCACTTAATGAGCCCCCCACAATTGCTTCTGTTTTGTCTCCGCCAATTCCAGAACTAGTAGCGCCCGCCAGTATATATCCACCGTCAGTAGTTTGTTGAAGGGAAGAGAATTCATCATTAACGAATCCTCCATAATCTCTATCCCATTGTTTGATACCCAATGAATCAGTTTTTACAATCCAGTAATCCTCCCCTCCCCATGTTGCTTGGGTTTTATCACCGCTAATTCCGGATGCAGACCATCCTCCAAGAATATATCCACCATCATTGGTTTGCTGTAATGAATAAAGCTGGTCAGAATTTGTTCCCCCGAAATCCCTGTCCCATTGTTTATTACCAGAGGAATCAATTTTCACAATCCAATAGTCATTACTACCCGGTGGTATAATTGTGTCCCAATTATCCGCTGTTTTATCTCCGTCAATCCTCGAGTAGAATACCCTCCAAGAATATACCCATTGTCAGATGTTTGCTGCAAGGAATAAAGGAAATCACTCCGTGTTCCTCCGAAAGTTTTATCCCATTCCACATTGCCGTACGAATCTGTTTTTACTATCCAGAAATCATAAGCGCATGCAATTATGCAAACGGTATCTCGGTTTGGCTCTGTTTTATCTCCGCTAATTCCTGATGCAGATATTCCTCCAAAAATATATCCTCCGTCTCTTGTTTGCTGACATGTAAAAAGAAATTCATCTTCTGTTCCTCCGAATGTTTTATCCCATTGCTTGTTGCCTGCCGAATCAATTTTTATAATCCAGAAATCGGGAATGTAGATTGCTCCGCGAAGGGGTTCTGTTTTATCTCCGCTAATTCCTGAATTAGATGTTCCTCCAAAGATATAACCTCCATCTCTCGTTTGCAGAAAGCAACCCATGTCATCATTGTATGTACCCCCAAACCTTTTATCCCACATCTTAACCAAAGGATTTTGTGCCAAGGAAAAAAATGAATTGAAAATAAAAAGGCACAGCACAACTACGCTTAAGCTTCGTTGCGTGAACAAAAGTTTTTTCATTCTGGAGAATTGTAATCCAAAGATATGAGAAAAAAGGCAGGCACTATCCCGATAGCTATCGGGATCACTAATCTCCACAAATTTAATTCGTGTCAAAATTTCTTCCAGCAAAAAAACTTTCGAAGAATCCAGAGTGGGACTTCCTTTAAACTGAATTCTAATAAATCTCAATGCATCCATATCCATCTTCTTCTTTTGACAAAAGAAAATCTTTTATCATGTCCGATCTTTGAATCAGTATATTGGCGAGAGATGAAGTGGAAGTATTTCCTATGCGCAACCAGATAATTTTTGGCGGATAAACCTTTAACAAACTCAGGTTATTGAAATCCTCATCAAACGTTACAATGCAGAAATCATTCTCGCGAGCATGCTCAAAAATAGAATGATCTTCATTGCGGATCAGTTGTATTTCCTTGATGTGTTTCGAATCAGGGAAAAGATGCTCAACTTTCTACACTAATTTGTGAGAAATATTTTCATCGAAAAGCAGTTTCATCTCACAAAGCAATTTTCAGTTTCCCTTCACGGTCTGCAGCATATTCAAGGCAGGCAAGAATATGTTCTTTGGTAATGCCGGGATAGTCAGAAATAATTTCTTCATACGTCATTCCCGAAGCGAGCCAACCCAGCACATCCACTACAGCAATGCGAGTTCCATTTATGCAAGGCTTGCCAAACCTGATTTGCGGATTGATCGAAATAATCTCTGTGTAATGCATCAGGAATAATTTTGTATACTACAAAGATACGTGATAAGCCACAACAAAAAACCCCTCCCGAACTTAATCGGGAAGGGTTTTATCTTGATACCTAATACTCCGTTGAAGTCTTGGAAAGGACGGACTTCAGTGATGTGAGGGGATGTAATTTGATGGTAGAGTAGGTAATCAAGCCGGTTACTAATTACTAATTACTAATTAATACGAATAATACAAATGTTACCAATAGTACTATTATGAGGATGATCTCCAGGAGGATTGGTATTATATGTAATTAATTAGTAACTGATCCATGGTAACACTTATCTGGTCTATTCTTTAACTAACTTGTTGCAAAGAACCTGATTACCTGCAAAAACTTTCACAAAATAAATCCCGGCTGGAAGAAGCCGGCAGTCAATAGTTAGCAGTCTGTAGTCAACAGCCACTTCAGACATTTTTTCTCCGAAAAGGTTGTAAATTTCAAAGCGATCGATTGTTAATTTTGATTCAGACCCGAAGCTGGATTGAATTAAAAATTTTCCGGTTGTGGGATTAGGGAACAGCCGTAACTGCTTGTTTAAATCTTTATTTTGAATATCCGCCAGCACATTGAATGCCACTGCTTCGACCTCGCAGCCGTTTATATCTGTTACAACAACATTGTAATCTCCACTTGTGGTTGCCACATAAAAGGAATTGGTTGCTCCGTTTATAATATTTGTGTTGAAATACCATTGATATAAAACTGCTCCAGCAATTGCAAAAAGTGTATCTCCGCTTTGTACAATACTTTGCGCAGTTGGCAAGGGGAAAACGGTTATATAATTACTGAGCGTAAGTGTATCTGTTCCGCTGGCATTGTGAGCGATTTGAGTAACGCTATATGTGCCGGATGTAACATAGCAGATGTTTTGAGGATTGTACAAAGTGCTTGACGAAGGCGTTCCTCCCGGAAAAAGCCATTCAAGGTTAATCGCATTACTTGACTGGTCAGCGAAATTAAGGCAGGAGCCCGGGCATATTGTTGTGTCGGAGCATGCAAGGCCGGCAACCGGTGGCTGGCAGATTACAAAATTACCCTGCCAAACTCCATAAGTGTGGCAGCCATTGGCGTCTGTGCCGTCAAAATATAGTTCACAGTAAGCGCTGTCGATAACTACATAGGCAGGGTAATCTGTTTGATTGCCGAGAAGCGTGCAGCCCCATGCAAAATCCCAAAAGTTAAAAGAAGCACTACCTTCACTGATAATAACTGTATCACCTACGCAATTACCTCCTGATGCTCCAAAGCTAGGCCAGATGGGATCAGTCAATGAAAATATTGTGGAGTTATTCACGGTCCCGCTTCCGCATCCACCCTGGATTAAAACAGCATCGGGCGCTTGTACCCCATTTGTAATATCAACATAGTAAGCATAGACCGGACCTGGAGTCATCCCAACACTGCTAACCGAGTTTGCACCATCAATAATAGAAATGAAATTTCCGGTAGGCCAAATATTTGTGTAGAGGCAAAAGGAAAGGTTCGGGTGTAGTGCTCCGCTACCACAGCCGGGTGGGCAGCCACCACCACCGGTACCGTTATATTGAATGACAGGGGTAAATGAAAAAGGCGGATCGAGACAACCGGAAATCGGGTTCGGCAGAAGATCCCATCCCTGCGCACCACCACCGCCAAACTGAGTCGTGAGGCAAACGGTACCAAGAGAGTTTGCATTCGCATCGAAACCTTCTGCGCAAATACCGCCATCACTTCCATTGCATGTCGCGGTGAGGTTTGCAGTGCCTTGCCCGGTTAGATCGTACCAACCTGCCGGTGTCGACCAAGTATAAGTGACAGCTCCCGGAATGGCAGCATTGTAAGTATACACGAAGCCCGCGCATACCGTTAGGGAACCGGTTATTTGTGCATAGGCATTATGCAGGAGGCAGGAAACGGAAAGGAGGAAAAGGAGTAAGCGTTTTTTCATGCGCGTTTAGTTTTTATTCTACCACCAGCTTTTGTGTGAATGTTTTTTCTGCGCTACCCAACTTCACAAAATAAATACCGGAGGGAAAAGTTTCAATGTTTATTGTTTGTTGTTTTTGGTTGAACGTAGCTGAATAAATTTTTCCGCCAAGAATATTGTAGATCTCTATACGTCCTGATTCAAATGGTAAACTGGAAATTGTAAACTTGCCTTCGGTTGGGTTTGGCGAGATCAGCAACTGCTCATTTTCCTTTTCTGTGGTTTCATTGTTTGTAGTGAGTGTGCTGTCGCAGAATTTTACGATCCAGTAGTCTGAAGTGTTATTCCAGGAAGGTTGAGTTTTATATCCTCCAATTCCTGATGTAGTTGAATTGGCAATCGCATAGCAACCATCTTTTGTTTGGATTAGTTTACATCGGACATCGTCATACCCAAAACTCAAAAGTGTTTTATCCCACTCTTTATTTCCTAATGAATCCGTTTTAATAATCCATGATTGACATTGCCCAAGATTATTTTCTGACTTGTCACCACCAGCATTCGAGAAGGTGGATCCAGAAATTAGATATCCATGGCCAGGTGTTAATTCTAAACTTCCGAATTTCGATTCGTATCCTAATCCACCTAAATTTTTCTCCCATTCTTTTGAACCTGCAGAATCCACTTTCACAAGCCAAAAGTCGTTGGATCCCAATGAATGTTCGATTTTATCTCCACTGCTATCTGAAGCTGAAACACCTCCCAAGATAAATCCTCCATCAGAAGTAAATTGTAAATTGAAAAGTTCATCAAGATCAGTACCTCCAAATCTTTTATCCCATAATTTATTTCCAAGTTCATCAATCCTAACTATCCAATAATCATTATTGCCCCAGCTATCTTGGGTTTTGTCTCCGCTGCTGTCAGATTCAGAATAACCTCCAAGGATGTACCCTTTATCCGGAGTCTGATGGACGGAATAAAGAATATCTTGGTATGTTCCTCCGTATCTTTTATCCCATTCTTTATTCCCATTAGAATCAATTTTGACAACCCAATAGTCACTGGTATGAAAGGGAACTCCCACAGTATCCCATTCCTGTTGCGTTTTATCTCCACCGATGTCCGAATTTGAATAACCGCCTAAAATATATCCGTGATCAGCTGTTTTGTCCAGACAATTTAATCCTTCATTATCACTTCCTCCATATCTTTTAGCCCATTGTTTATTTCCCGCAGAATCAAGTTTTACAATCCAGTAATCGAAAGTGTTATGCGAATTATCCCAATTATTTTGACTCTTGTCTCCGCTACTATCTGAATTTGATCGTCCACCTAATATACATCCGCCATCAACAGTTACTGTAAGACAACTGAAAATATCACTTAGGTATCCGCCAAATTTTTTATCCCATAGTTTATTTCCAAAGGAGTCGGTTTTTACAATCCAGTAATCATTTGAGCCCGATGAATTCTCTGTCTTATCACCACTGATGTTTGAATAGGAGTATCCACCTATTAGAAATTGTCCATCTTGTGTTTGATTCAGAGAAAAAAATTCTTCGTAGTCATCTCCCCCAAACCTGTAGTCCCACATCTTCACCAATGGATTTTGCGCAGAACAAAAAAAAGAAATCAAAATAAAAAGGCAGAGTAAAAGTTTTTTCATTCTGGAGAATTGTAATCCAAAGATAGAAGAAAAAGGCAGCCATTATCCCGATAGTTATCGGGATCGCGAATCTCAGCTAATCAATTCGTGTCAATTGGTGAAATTCGTGGCAAAATTTCTTCCAGCAAAAAACCACTTCGAAACAATCAGGAGGAGGCTTACATTATTTTGTATTTACATCTCAGTTGTAAATTTCTTTTCTATGACCGAGATTTATTACATCAACCAAAAGTATTTTGTCAAAAATTTCATAGATGATGCGGTAGTTTCCAACTCTGATTCTGTAGCCATCTCTTCCTCTCAATCTTTTATATCCTTTCGGACGGGGATTTTCACCAAGAGAAAACATGGCAGCTTTTAATTTTGAATAGTCAGGGTCTTTGATTTTTTCCAGCGTTTTAATTACCCGTTTCTGTAAAACGACCGTATACTTCATGCCTTTTTTCTTTTGGCATCAAGTTTTCTAAACGCTGTATCTATGGGTACTCTCTCGCTACCCTGGCTTTTTGCATGATCGAACAGACGAATATCCTCAAGGTCTTCCATCTCTTCCATCAGTTTTTCATATTCTTTTATCGGAAGAATAACGGCTACTTTTTTTCCATCATCAGTAGTAACAAATTGGTTTGCCATTTTATTCTGAATTTGATTTCAAAGATACATCAACATCATCAAACAAAAAACCCCTCCCGAACTTAATCGGGAAGGGTTTTATCTTGATACCTAATACTCCGTACCAAGTACTTCTTCTTCCTAGTAATCCATTCCGCCCATTCCGCCTGGCATTCCACCACCGCCCGGCATCGGACTATCTTTTTCCTTGATGTCAGCAAGTACACACTCTGTAGTGAGTAACATGCCGGCAATCGAAGCAGCGTTCTCCAGTGCAACACGTGTTACCTTGGTTGGATCAATAACTCCTGCAGCATACAGATTCTCATACTTGTCAGTACGTGCATTGTATCCGTAGTCATCTTTTCCTTCGCGTACTTTTTGTACAACGATAGAACCTTCGATACCTGCATTCGCTACGATCTGGCGAAGCGGCTCTTCCAGTGCACGCTTGATGATAGCGATACCTGTAGTCTCGTCATCATTCGCGCCTGTCATCTTATCGAGTGCATTGATCGCACGGATGTAAGCAACACCACCGCCCGGTACGATGCCTTCTTCAACGGCAGCGCGGGTAGCGTGTAATGCATCATCAACACGGTCTTTCTTTTCTTTCATTTCTACTTCTGTAGCAGCACCAACATAAAGAACTGCAACACCGCCTGCTAATTTCGCAAGACGTTCCTGTAATTTTTCTTTGTCGTAGTCAGAAGTTGTATTTTCAATCTGTGTCTTGATCTGGTTCACACGCGCAACGATTTCAGATTTTTTTCCTGAACCGCCAACGATTGTTGTGTTGTCCTTGTCGATTGTGATCTTCTCAGCTTTTCCAAGATAAGTAAGGTCAGCATTCTCCAGTTTGAAACCACGCTCTTCGCTGATCATTGTTCCGCCTGTAAGTGTTGCAATGTCCTGTAGCATTTCTTTCCTGCGGTCGCCAAAGCCCGGAGCTTTTACAGCTGCCACTTTCAACGAACCACGGATTTTATTTACAACGAGTGTAGCCAGTGCTTCTCCATCCACTTCTTCAGCGATGATGAGCATAGGATTTCCTGTCTGTACTTGTTTCTCCAGCAAAGGCAACAATTCTTTCATGCTGCTGATCTTCTTGTCATAGATCAAAATATGCGGATTCTCCATCACTACCTGCATTTTGTCTGCATTGGTAACGAAGTAAGGAGAAATGTAACCGCGGTCGAATTGCATACCTTCTACTATTTCAACAGTAGTCTCAGTACCTTTTGCTTCTTCAACAGTGATAACGCCTTCTTTCTTTACTTTTTCCATTGCCTGTGCAATCAGCTTTCCGATTTCAGGATCGTTGTTGGCAGATACAGAAGCAACCTGTTCGATCTTCTTGTTATCGTCACCAACTTTTTTGCTTTGCTTACGAAGTGATTCAACAACTGAATCAACAGCCTTGTCGATTCCGCGTTTCAAATCCATCGGGTTTGCACCTGCAGCAACATTCTTCAAACCTGCAGTAACGATTGCCTGTGCAAGTACAGTAGCAGTCGTTGTTCCATCACCTGCTACGTCAGCAGTCTTGGAAGCAACTTCTTTCGCCATCTGCGCGCCCATGTTCTCGATAGGGTTCTTCAGTTCGATTTCTTTCGCAACGGTTACACCGTCTTTCGTGATAATCGGCGAACCGAATTTCTTGTCAATGATTACGTTGCGGCCTTTTGGTCCCAGCGTAACTTTTACTGCGTTCGCCAAAGCGTCAACGCCCCTCTTTAGAGCATCACGTGCTGCGAGGTCAAATGTGATTTCCTTAGCCATTTTTTTTTAAGTTATTAAGTTTTTAAAATTGATTTTTAATTTCTACTGTACGAAAAGCGAATCGCTGCGAATCTTCGTATTTACGAATTTTCGAATTGCCTATTCGCCTATTCGTAGTGTTTCGTTATTCGCACAACTAGATGACAGCGAAAATGTCATTCTCTCTCATAATGAGATATTCTTTTCCTTCCACCTGGATTTCTGTTCCGGCATACTTGCCATACAAAACAGTGTCGCCAACTTTTACGGTCATCGGCTCATCTTTTTTGCCGGTACCAATAGCGATCACTTTGCCTTTTTGTGGTTTTTCTTTAGCCGTGTCAGGAATGATAATTCCGCTGGCTGTTTTTTCTTCAGCAGCCGCTGCTTCAATGATTACGCGGTCTGCAAGGGGTTTCAAATTAAATTTTGCCATTTTTTGAGATAGTTATTTAGTTAGACAATTATATTGATTGTGATATTTTTCCTTTTAAAAGTGATTTTCTGCCTTGCCTTGTCAAATAGTGAACCGTGCGCCCTTTGTCGAGAATTGTGCCACTGATATTTCTCTGCCAAAAAATGCACATCGAAAAAAAACTTCTGACAGTCCGGGTGACATTTTTTCTTCGCACGTCAGCAAACCGGTATTAGCCGGTCTACCAGACCCAACAGTCTACTTTCCTTGAGGAGCAGGAGTTGCAGGCTGAGGTTGCTGCTGTGCTGGTGCTTTCGCAGGTGCTTTCTGAGGTGCTTTCTGAGAAGCAGAAGATCCGGCATTATCAATCTGTTCCTGCATAGAACTGCCGATGTTGCGTTGTTCCTTGTTAGGCAAAGCGAAACTGGCTGCCAGGCAAAGGACAACAAGTGTCAATGCAAGTCCCCAGGTTAGCTTTTCAATAAAGTCAGTCGTTTTCTGAACGCCCATAATCTGTCCTGAACTTGCAAAACCTGAAGCGAGCCCGCCACCTTTGGCATTCTGAACCATGACAACAAGTGCAAGAAGAACGCAGACAATGATGATGAGGATTGTAATTACCGTATACATTTTTTTTTAGAGTGATTAAGTGATTAGGTGACTAAGTGATTAGGAAAAAATAATTTCGGGATTTTAAGGAATCACCTCATCACTTTTTCGTGTCATCACTTCCCTCCGGAATTTCTTTCAAAAGGGCGGCAAAGAAAGCACTTTTTTCGGGATGGAGCAAAATCAATTTTTCATAACACCACCTGGCTTTTTGGGTATTGCCCTGGCGGAGGTAAATCTGCGCCAATGTCTCCGAAACAGTGTCATCGTGGTCCATAACGCTCTTTTTGGCCTGGGAAACCGGTGAATAAAATTCAGATCTGGACGGGCCAATCTTTGGATCCTCCAAGAGGAACTTTTCAATCAGCTCATCATCACTGAGGAGAGATTCGGGATCGAGGTCATTTTCAACAGAATCAGGCTGAATAGTTAGTTGGATCTTTCTTTTTGCTGCTCGTACCTCTTCGAATCCTGAAGAACCAGTACCAAGGGACTTAAGCCATTCAGTAAAGGAACGGGAAGCAGCTTGATCAGAAATCTTTTCATTCGAAGGGGCAATTAATACCTTTTCCTTAGCCGGTAAAGGCTGAATGACATTTTCCGGCAGGAACGGGAGTTTTTCAAGCGAGTCCAGGATACTTTCCTCCATGGCATGCTCAAGTTCCATTTTATCGAGGACATCCATGGTTTTTCCTGCCTCTGCTTTGATTGCTTTCTCACCTTCAGTTTCCGGAGGCCGTTGAGCTTGTTCATGCTCCATTTTTTTCTCTGAAGAGATATTTTTTGTGTCAACGTTCACAGCAGCAAAAGACACTTCTTCTTTCTCTTCTTTCTGAGGTAATGTTCCTTCAATCAGAATCTCTTTGTTAGCTGAATCCTCTATTGGATCAGGATGTATTTCTGACTTGTGACTTGTAACTTGTGACTTGTGATTTGTGACTTGTGATTTGTGACTTGTAACTTGTGACTTCTCTTTTTCTTCCGGAGCAATTATTTTTTCTTCTATAACTTCCTTGGTTATTGCATCCTCAATTTGAATAGGCTCTTCTGTCGGATTTGGCTTTTGACTTTTGACTTCTGACTTTTGACTGTTAACTCCTCCCAAAATCTCATTCAACCGCTGCCTGATCACTTCATGCGGATCTACCAGCTTCTCTTTTTCTCTCTGTTCCTCAAATGCACGACCGGAAATTTCATCATCGGTATAAGATTCTTCAAACCGCATTTCTTCTTTTTGGAAAACAGGGATGGCTTCTTCAATGCCTGCAGAAACAAACTCCCGTGCAGGTTCTTCTTTTCTTGAGAGTGGGAATTCAAATTCGACTTCTTCCGTTTTTATTTCTACCAGGTTGCGGAGGATTTCACGGTTTGGTGCGTAAGCCGCTGCCAGTTTTAATTGCTGGTCATAAAGAATATTATTCTGATCATGCAGCGATTTAACATACAGCAACCGTGCTGTCTGGCTGTAGGGAAATTTCTGGATAAAATCCTCCAACAGGGATATCGTTTCCTTTTCCCGGATGCCCTTCAATGCAAGAAGTTGTTTAAACTGATTGTATTCCATCACCAGTTAATTACAGCTTTGTTAAAAATATCATCCACAAGTTGATCATTGATTTCAGTGATAAGCTGATTCTCTACAGTCGCTAAGTTCTGAGAACTTCCGTAATCTGCGTAGCGGGAAAACGTTGATTCGAAGTTTTGTTTTTCGTCTTTCAGGTTGGTAAATTTTACGTTTACAGTTATCGTCAACCGGTTCTGTGCAGCAATTTCATTGGTCTGAATAGATATCGGCGCAACACTGTAATTTGTGATTGAGCCTTCAAAAGTAAGATCTCCGTTTTTATCTACAAGCCCTAAAGTGGTTTGGGAAATGAATTTATCCTTCAGTTTTTCTGTAAAAGTCTGGCTCAAAGATGCCGGTCCAAGAGATGCTGATTTCGTGAAAAATTTTACTGTAAATGTTTTTACTTCCGGGGAAATAGAGGCGCCCGAAAAAGAGTAGTTCACTTTGCAGGAAGAGAA
>JBDTTM010000029.1:0-18725 GCA_039930605.1 Bacteroidota bacterium | reverse complement strand
ACCATGACAAAAATTATGATCGTCGATGATGAACAGGATGTTGAACTCTTGTTTCGTCAGAAATTCAGAAAAGAACTTAAGGGAGGTGAATTTGTTTTTCATTTCGCCTTCAATGGAGAGGATGCAGTGAACTACCTGCGTACTTTGCATCCGTTCGACCTTGTTCTCGTGCTCAGTGACATCAATATGCCAGGCATGACTGGTCTCGAGTTGTTACGTATCATCAGGAACGATTTTCCAAACCTGCGCGTGATGATGGTTACCGCATACGGTGATGACAATAATTTCAGTAAAGCGATGGAAATCGGTGCCAATGACTTCGTTACCAAACCAGTTGATTTTTCATTACTGAAGGAAAAAATCCAGAAGTTCAACCTTTCCTGATCCGGGTAACCAAGCCGTGAAGTCTGATAGAAATAACCACTGAGCCACGAATCACGAATTAACGTGAAGAAATTATTTCAAGCTATATTAGTGTAAATTCGTGTAATTAGTGGCTAAAAAAAAATATTCAACTAAAAAATATTTTGGTGTGCAAATGTCAGGGTAAACCCTGATTTTTTAAAACTCCATTAATTTTCGCAAAAAATCATGTAGGTTTGTGACAATAATTTTATAAAAAGACATGAACACTTTCGGTCCTGCCAAAATACTTGTTGTGGATGATGAACCGGATCTGGAACACCTGATCCGTCAACGATTCCGACATCGTATTAAAAACAATGAAATCATTTTTGATTTTGCGAGTAATGGTGAAGAAGCGTTGAAAAAACTCCAGTCTTTGCCCGAGGGTTATGATGTTGTGCTCACAGACATCAACATGCCTATCATGGATGGTCTCACTTTACTGGAGAACATTAAAAAGCTGCATCATTTTTACAAAGCTGTGGTGGTAAGTGCTTATGGTGACCTCGCGAATATCCGCACTGCCATGAACCGCGGCGCATTTGATTTCATCACCAAGCCGATTGACTTTGGTGACCTTGAAGCAACCATTAATAAAACACTTACCGAACTTGACTTATTGAAGCAGGGAGTTCTCGCAAGAGAGCGTCTTGATTCTGCCATACGCGATAAGGAACACGCTGAAAATTCCGAGCGTTTCAAACAGCAATTCCTGGCTAACATGAGCCACGAAATCCGGACACCGATGAATTCAATAGTTGGAGTTACCAACCTGCTTGTGAATTCACCGCTCAGTGACGGCCAGAAAAAATACCTGAACGTTATCCGTAAGTCTGCCGAAAACCTGTTGGTCATCATCAATGACATTCTTGATCTCTCCAAAATTGAAGCAGGAAAAATGGAGTTCGAACAGACTCCTTTCCTGGTGAGCGATGTCCTGGATACAGCTTACCATACCTTACTCTTCAGGGCGGAAGAAAAGAAGCTGGAGTTTATATTAGACATTCATGAAGATGTACCGAAGGCCCTCATTGGCGACCCGGTGCGACTTACACAGGTGTTGATCAACCTGAGTGGCAATGCCCTCAAGTTTACAGAGAAAGGAAGCGTCACTATACGCGTGCGCGTTAAAAATAAAACTGAGGAGAATGCTGATATAGAATTCGCCGTAATGGACACAGGCATAGGAATAGCTGAAGATAAATTGGGTAAAATATTTGAAAGCTTTTCCCAGGCAAGCAGCGATACCACACGCAAGTATGGTGGTACAGGATTGGGACTTACTATTTCCAAACAACTCATCGAACTCCAGGGTGGAGGGATCCATGTAACAAGTACCATGGGACAGGGAACTTCTTTTTCCTTCCATCTTGTTTACAAGATCGGTAAAGTTGAAGACGTAGGCAGGGCAGTAATTCTTGACACCGATGCAAGTCCGGATGAACTGAAAGGACTTCATATCCTGCTCGTTGAAGACAATCCGTTTAACCAGATGGTGGCCGTTGATACGCTCACGGACCTCATCAAGGATATTAATATTGATGTGGCCGACAATGGAAAAATTGCGCTGGATATGCTGCGGGCCAAAGACTATGATATTTTACTGATGGATGTGCAAATGCCGGAGATGGATGGCTTTGAAGCTACGCAACAGATCAGGACTACTTTCGACAAGCCAAAACGGAATACGCCTATTATGGCGATGACAGCAAACGTAACGAATGATGAAGTTGAAAAATGTTTTGAGTCAGGAATGGATCAATACATTTCTAAGCCGTTTTCGCAACAGGATTTATTAAACAAGATCGCTCAACTCACCGTCAGGAAAAAGCAGGTAAGCGCATGATTCGCTATTCTCTTCGGAATTTTTTTTCTCTCCTCATAATTTTTTGTGGTAAGTATGGTTTTAGTCAACCGGTATTTCAAAATTTATATGGCGGGGTAAATCAGGAAATTTCATTGGTCGCATTGCCTTGCCCGTCAGGTGGCATTTATTATCTTGGTGCTACAACCTCTACAGGCAGTGGTGATGCTGATCCTGTGCTCATGAAACTGGATGACAATGGCCAGGTTGTCTGGGCGCGCGCGATTGGCGGAGTCAATTATGATGTTGCCGGTGCCATGACCCTTGCATCTGATGGTGGTTTGGTTTGTGCCGGCTCAACCAAAAGTTTTAACGGGAATACCGCAGACGATCTTTACTTTTTTAAGACGGATAGTTTGGGTGGTATGCAATGGTCTAAAACATTTTCAACGAGTGGATTTGATGTTGCCAGTGCCATTATCCGCACTTCCGATAATGGGTTTGCAATTGCCGGTTTTACCTATGTGTCGGGATTAAAAAAGGTATTGCTGATCCGAACTGATTCAAATGGTGACACTTTATTTACCAGGATTTACGGAGGTGTTTCTGACGACCAGGGAGTTGAACTTTGTCAAACATCGGACGGGGGATTTCTCATTACAGGTAAAACGTTTACACAATCTCTAGGAGAGTCTGACATAATGCTTATGCGTACTGATTCTTTTGGTGATCTTTTATGGGCGAAGTCATTCGGGGGAATTCATTGGGATGAAGGCGCAGGCATCATGCACCTCCAGGATGGAAATTATTTACTCAGCGGATCAACAATCAGTTTCGGCCAGGGAGATTTTGATATTTTACTCATGAAGACAGATACATCAGGTAACATTTTGTGGGGAAAAACTTATGGTGGTACAAAGACTGATGCCGCCTATACTTCAAGAGAAAATGCAGACGGTTCAATCGTCACTTCCGGATATTCGAACAGCATGGGTTACGGCCACAGTCTCAGGATGGGGAACCTTGCCGAAGTTGAATCCGGTGACAGGGGTGATGACAGTACAAACATTTTTTTGATGAAGGTAGATGCCGTCGGAGATACTATCTGGACACGGTCCTATGGTGATGGAGCACAGGATGAGGCATTCCACTTTGCAAAGATGGATAATGGAGATTATATTATTCCGGGTTTCACAACAAGCTATACTAATTTCACAGACAGTACGCAGATGCTGTTGATCCGCACAGACTCCATGGGGCACAGCGGATGTCATGAGCAGGATTCACGACCAATTATTGACACTACTAATTTTATTACGCAAACATTGGCATTCACACAGTCTGGAGGCATCACGGAAAACACGGTCGTTTCAAATGATCTTGCATGGAATATAAGTGCAGAAGATGCATGTCTTTTTATTAAGGTGGAAGGTAATTTATCTGATGATGCAAATGTTCTAGTGTTTCCAAATCCGGCAAGCAACCTTTTGTCAGTCAGCTGTATGCAGTTGGCAATAAATTCTATTGCTATCTACAATCTATTAGGTGAAAAGGTGTCTGTTGTTAATTTGCCAATTGCAAATTGTCCACTTCAAACTCTTATTGACGTTTCCTTCTTACAATCCGGAATCTATTTTTTAAAACTCACTTCCACTTCCACTAACATCACCAAAAAAATAATCATTCAAAAAAATTAACACTCATGTCAAACGCACCTACCATAGATCTTACTTTTTTGCAATCCTTTACCGGTGGCAACAAGGAAAAGATGGCGAAGTATATCGGTATTTTTTTACAGATGTGTCCCGGGCAACTCGATCTGATGAAAACACAGCTTGGTGCGGCCAATTATGATTCAGTGCGTGGAACAGCACATGCGCTGAAACCACAGATTACCTACATGGGAATTAAAGCAGGAGAAGACATGATCAAGAAAATAGAAAGGCATGCGGCTGAAAAAATCGATGTCGAAAGTCTGCCGCAGTTGCTGGATGAATTTACCGTGCTTTGCAACCAGGCCATGTTGGAGTTGAAGGCAGCGATGTAAATCCGATGTGCAAAAGTGCCGATAAGTCAATTTGTACAAGATTTTTAAATTGGATTTTAGCTTAATAAAAAATACAATCTACTTCCTTCAAATAGAATTAATCTTAGAATCTGCGGATATATATTAAGCAGAAATAAATTGTTTCAGGAACCTCACATCATTTTCTGAAAAGAGCCGCAGGTCATTGATATTGTATTTGAGCATCGTAATTCGTTCAATACCCATTCCAAAAGCAAAGCCCGAATATTTTTTTGAATCTATTTTACAATTCTCAAGTACATTCGGATCTACCATTCCGCAGCCGAGAATTTCCAGCCATCCGGTGTACTTGCAAACGTTGCAACCTTTTCCCCCGCATATATTACATGAAACATCCATCTCAGCAGAAGGCTCAGTAAATGGAAAATAGCTTGGACGCAAACGGATTTGCGTGTCTGCGTCAAACATTTCCTTAGCGAAATACAACAGCGTTTGTTTGAGGTCGGCAAAAGAAACTCCTTCATCCACATATAATCCTTCTACCTGGTGGAAGAAACAATGAGCCCTGGCAGAAATCGCTTCATTCCGGTAAACACGCCCGGGAGCTAATATCCTGATAGGCGGCTTCCTGTTCTCCATGATCCGGACCTGCACCGATGAAGTATGTGTACGCAATGCAATATCATCCTTACTTGATTCACCGGAACGGATAAAAAAAGTATCCTGCATATCGCGGGCAGGATGATTTTCAGGAAAATTCAATGCAGTGAAATTATGCCAGTCGTCTTCAATTTCGGGCCCGTATTCAACAGTAAACCCGATGTGCGAAAATATTTCAAGAATCCGTTTGCGAACGATTGAAATCGGGTGACGCGCCCCCAGTGACTGTGGCTCTGCAGGCAGCGATAAATCAGGAATGTCTTTTTTTATGTCGGGCGACTCCAGCAATTCCTTGAAATGATTTAGCTTTTCCTCTGCTTTATTTTTCAGGTCATTTACCAGCAGTCCGAAGTTTTTCCGTTCATCAGGAGAAACATTTTTCATCTCCCCGAATAAGGACGGGATAATTCCTTTTTTTGAAAGGTACTTCAGCCGGAATGATTCTACATCATCTTTTACGGATACGGTGAATCCTTCTACCTCGACTAGTAATTGTTTTATTTTATCTTCCATACTCTTGATCTACGTATAGCGAATCGCTACGAATAAACGGATTTGCGAATTCACGAATTTCCAAAGGCGCGATTCGTTATTCGTAGATTCGAAGACTTTCGATATTCGTACCGCTTAATTCAGCATTTTCATCTTCATGCGCACATCCTTCTCAGGCCTGTCGCCAGGAGCTGTTTTTACATCTGCGATTTTATCAATCACGTCAAGCCCTTCAATCACCTCCCCGAAAACGGTGTAATTCTGATCCAGCATTGGGGTTCCCCCTTTTGTCTTGTATGCTTCCCGCTGAGCCGGACTGTATTTAAATGGAGCTACTTTCGCGTTAATCATCGGCTGAATAGTAGTTGCAATAAAGGTGTTCAGGCTATCACGCTGGTTGGATTTCTGCAAACGGACAAACGTTTCCTTTAAAGCTGCATTGGCAGGATCATTAATAATTTGCTGAAAAGCGCCTTGCATACGGGAGCCATTGTTAATACTTTGTTCGAACTGATCTAATTCACCATCAGTCATAGTCTTCCCCTGGACAACGTAAAACTGGCAGGCACTCCCTGCTTTCTCAGGGTTTTCAGTCCTGGCAGCACACAAAGCGCCTTTCTTATGAATGAGTGAATCATGGAATTCGGCAGGGATCGTATATCCTAAATCACCTCCACCCAACGCTACACCCGGTGCAGCATGCTTGGAATCCGGATCGCCACCCTGAATCATGAAACCCTTGATAACACGGTGAAAAAGCAAGCTGTCGAAATAACCTTCCTGTACAAGCTTGATAAAATTATCACGGCTTTTAGGGGTTTCATTGTAAAGCTTCACTTTCATATCTCCGTATTCGGTTGTAATCAATACCTGCCGCTCGACGGGAACCAAAGGGTTCTTTTCCTTTTTCTGAGCAGAAAGGCCTAAACACAGAAACATTGTAATTGTTGAGAGAAGAAATGTTTTTGACATGGCGGAATATTTATATTTTTGCTTTTGATTTTTAGCGCGGCAAAGATATGGGATTCAGCCTTGAAAACTAATTCATGACAGACATATCTTTTTACATCGGCATCAGTATAAAATTTAAAAAGACGGGGGATAACCAGCTATCAAAATGAATATAAATAAGAAAAACGGGCAATGGATGGCGCTTTTTGTGCTTGCTTCATTTACGTTATTAACCTTTTTTTCCTGCAAAAAATCAGGTCCTACAGTGGCCATTATTACAGTAGTTGATTCCATCGGGCGGCCGGTTGCAAATGTCCATGTCCGTCTCTGGCAGGATACTTCGCATAGCCAGCAGACAGGAGTCCAGTCTAATATCAACGTCACCAAAAGCAGTGATGGCAGTGGCAAAGCACAATTTGAATTTGACCTGGAGGCTTATTTGAATATTGAAGCCATCAAAGGAAGTGATAGCGCCAAAGGATTTATCCGTCTCACGGAACACGAAACCCAGGAAAAAACAGTTGCATTTTAACGCACTTCCTTTTACAACTTAAAAGGATTGGAGTAACATGCCATGCCTTTAAAGTCCTACCCTTTCCGACAAAATTTTTTCTCTGTTGCCCTTCTTTCTATACTGACTGTCATATTCCTGTTCAGCCTGTTTGCCAATCTTTCACATCCGCTTTTATGGAATGACGAAGGTACAACTGCTGTCGCAGGCGAGCGGGTACTCAAATTCGGATATCCGAAAGTCCATGATGGAAAAAATGTTTTGTACGATCTCAATCATCCCGATTATTCGATTGGCATAGACAATCAAACCGATGCATTTATTGCAGATGCAAACTGGGCCATGTATTACGTGGCTGCAGCAGGAGTGAAAGTGGCATCGTTTACGGATGACATTTATATGAAGACTGCAATTCTCCGGTTTCCATTTGCATTGCTGGGATTTATAGGATTGGCATTGCTAGCCTGGAATACAAGTTTGTTTTTCAGCAACAAGAAATCCGGTTTAAAATTCCTCATTGCTTTTGCTTCATTCTCACTTTTATCCGTGCCACTTATTCTTCACCTGAGAGAAGTCAGGTATTACTCATTGTTGATTTTCTTTTTGGCATGTGCAATCTCTATATTTTGTTCAGGGCGAATTCGTCATTCGATAAGCCAGACTAAATATTGCATCCTCATGATTCCTATCCTGATGGGGTTATTTTTTTCATTCCCGCCGGTATTTTTTATGTTCTACGTGGATTGTACCATATTCCTGGCGGCTTTGTACGCTTACAGGTTTTATCAGAATTCAAAGAGTGGAGTTGTTTTAAGGGAAAATGTCGTGCAAATTTTTTCTTCAATTCTGAAATCATCTCTGCCGTTTATTACTTCACTCCTGTTCCTGATTCCGGCAATTCTATATTTTAAATTATTTGAACTCTCAAATCAACTCTCCGCGTACTATGGTTTTAACTTTTATGTTTACAAAGAGAACCTCACTACCATTTGGGATTTCCTCTCGTCGTACGATTTTTTGATTGCTGTTATCGCTGTAAAATCAGTAACGATGGTTTTCACAAAGAAAATTTTTCAAAATAAAAACAACATTCCACCCGTATTGCTTTCTTCCTTTTTAAGCATCATCTTTCTGGTTCATTTTTTCCTCGTTGCAAAAATTCCAACTTATATTTTTACCAGGTATTTTATTGTACTCACTCCGATTCTTACATGCATCCTGTTGCTGGATATTTCAACGTTGTGGACTATTCTTCAGCAAGGCAACCTGAAGAGAATTGGATTGATAAAAACACTTGCTGTTTTACTTATTATTCTGCTGATGGCCCGGCCCGTTTCCAGGAGTAGCGCGATAATAAAAGATCACTGGTATGAAACCACCCACGAAAATAAAGGGTGTCTTGAATTTGCCATTGATTACATTAAAACAAATTATCCGCATCCTGATTCATTGGTGATTTCCACAAACTACGAAGAGCCTGTTTTGATGTACTACCTGCAATCAAAAGTGATTCTCGGTTATATCAAAAACAATTTACAATACGACACTTTGTTGCAGCCCGATATTATCATTTACAGGAAAGGATGGGCATGGCGGGATGATGCCAAAATATTCCAGGATCAGCTGAGCCGCGCATCTTATGATTCAGTTCTTTTCCCGGTACTAGACTATCCCGTAAACACCATAGCCGAAATCGTGACCCCATGGCAGGGTCTGGGTCATTTATTCCGGACCCCTTACAACGAAAATCCGGCAGAACAACTAAAAATCTACATCAAAAGAAAAGACATCACTGATTGATTTGGCTTGTACCGGCTTTTCTATTGGCTTTTCAGAAAAAATCATGTAGGTTTGAGAAACCAATCGGCAGGAACTTTGAAAAAAGCGATACAACTATTATTGATTCTCCATTCCGGATTATATATTTCTCTTGCTTCAGCTCAAAGCATCCTGGATTCATGTTATACTTCTGCATCTCCTTCTCCGACATTCAACAGTTCAACAAATTTAATTGATGCCACTGATGCCGATCTCCTCGAATGGACGGGAGGCGCATGGAATGGTGCCTGGCAAAATGCAAATATTACGTTACCTCCACCGTGTAATACGCCCCCCGTACGGGCTATATGGGTGGGAGATTCAGCGGTTTGGACATCAGGTGGTGAAGCATTCGGGTTGAAGTTTGCTCCACCACTCGTTACAGGAAATACTTATCTTTTTTTCTTTACCTATGTGAGTGTTGGATTGGGAAGCAATGGTGCTTTCGCTCCTTCAGTTTACACAAACAATACAGGCTCCAGCACGGGAAATTTTGTTGGCCAATTTACGCCCGCAGGATTTAACTGGGAAACGCATCCTTTCTTTTTTACTGCAACAGCAGCGCAGGCAGGTGACGAATACCTCATCGTTCATTCCTACGATGGATCAGGAATGGTATTGAATGTTTGCGCAGAGACCACCACTGATCTAGGGAATGATTCATTGACTGTTTGCATCGGGGATTCTGCTATTCTCATTGGCGGAAATGGATTTCAATCATACAGCTGGAATACCGGAGAAACGACTCAGTCTATCACCGTTCATAATTCCGGCACATATATCTCCACCAACCAGGGATTCTGTGGAACGTCAAGTGACACCATCGTAATAACGATGGATCCTTGCGGCATGTTCCCTATTGCTGTATTCAATACTGCCGACAATCATATTTGTCCGGGCACGTGTACAAACTTTACCAACCTTTCTCAAAACGCCAGCTCTTACCTGTGGACTTTTTCAGGCGCTACACCATCTTCCAGCACTGATGTTGATCCTGCTTCTATCTGTTACAACACGCCGGGATCTTATTCCGTGCAGCTCATCGCTACCAATGCAATTACAAGTGATACACTTACATTGAATAATTTCATCACCATCTATCCATTTCCGCCACCACAGGGAATCTTTCAGGGTGGAGACACTTTATTTGCAAACCAGGGATCTGCAAGCTACCAGTGGTATTTTGATGGCAATCTCATCCCGGCGGCAACTGATTATTTTTATGTCGCCCCGCAAAGCGGCAACTACAATGTGGTCTGTACAGATGGAAATGGATGTGAAGTGGAAGCTGCGATATTTGATGTAGTGGCAGGCATCACGCCTCCCGATGGGTATGGGCTCTCCAATGGCGAAGGAGTTATTTTGTTCCCGAACCCGGTTGTTAAACAATTGAAAATTCAAAACAAAGAATTTAAAACCGGGACAGCCATAACTATTTCGATTTATAATACAATCGGCGAAAAAGTTTTAACTCATAACAGTACACAGCAGACTTTAGACTGTGGACTGCTCCCTTCCGGCATCTACATCCTAGAAATAAATTCAGCAGAAAATATATTCCGTACTAAGTTTATAAAACAATAATCATAATCGTGAAAAAAAATCTAGCGTCCGTACTACTGATCTCTATCATTCATTTTTCTGCCTTCAATATAAAGGCGCAAAACCTTGTTCCCAATGGCGACTTCGAAAACTATGGGGTTATGCCCTGCGGGTGGACAGGATCTCCTGCTGATTTGGCCAATGCATTGATCGGATGGTCTTCTCCAACCACCGGAACGCCTGATGCATTTTCAACGCTTATCAATTCGAGCTGTACTAACTTTCTTCCACACAGCACCGATCCAAGCAGCAACGGATGGCAGGCACCACACAGCGGAAATATTTTTGCCGGATTCTATACTGAGGTAGATGGGACTCTTTATCGCGAATATCTGCAGTCACAACTTGCGCAGCCAATGGTGGTTGGTGCGACTTATCGTGTTTCCATGTACGTTTCGCTTGGTGATAATTCACAGTACGCCACCAACAATATGGGAATTGGTTTTTCTGATGTGATTACCAATACAGCCTCCTATACAAACCTCGGTACAATCCCTGAAATAAATTTTACAAACGTTATCAGTGATACTGCCGGATGGACCTACCTGTGTGATACAATTGTGGCAACCTCAGCATGGCAGTACATTGTAATCGGTGATTTTTATGATGATGCAAATACCACTCTTGTAAACTATAACCCGGGAGGCTATTGGTCCCGATGCTATTATTATTGTGACGATGTTGAAGTGGAAGAAATCGCTTTGGCACCGGTAGCGTTGTTCAATGCTCCTCATCAAATATGTCCCGGCACCTGCACAGACTTTACAAACCTATCCCTCAATGGCACAAGCTTCGTATGGACATTTACAGGCGCAACTCCTTCAACAAGTACTGATGTGAATCCAACAACCATTTGCTATAACACGCCTGGCAATTATTCTGTTTCGCTTATTGCTACCAATGCCATAGGAAGTGATACCCTTACGCTGAATAATTTTATTACGGTCTATCCTTATCCGGCTGCGCAGGGAATTATTCAGAGTGGTGACACCTTATTTGCTATTCAGGGATCGGCAAGTTACCAATGGTATCTTGATGGCAATCTAATTCCGGGCGCCACAGATTATTTTTACATAGCACCGCAAAGTGGTGATTATAATGTGGTCTGTACAGATGGGAATGGATGTGAAGTGGAAGCAGTGATTTTTGACGTGATAGCGTCAACACAAAATCCAATTGGCGGTTTGGAGTTTGCAATATTTCCAAATCCTGTAGAAGGCAAGATGACAATTGATAGCAGAGAAATGACAATTAAAGCAATCTCCATTTATAATCTGTTGGGAGAGATGGTATTCAAAACAGCAATCCCGGACAGCAATGCCAGACAACAAACAGAAATCGATGTTCGTACACTTGCTTCCGGAGTTTATATCGTGGAATTAGCCGGTGCAGAAAAAAACTTCCGCAGCAGGTTCGTCAAAAAATAAAGATCGTTTTATTCCTGTGTTGGAGGTTCATCCTTCAAGGCGGCTGCGTTTGCCTGTGAGGATGCAGTTTGCTGCACGCCCGGTGGAGGAGCCGGTACCGGTTTTTTCTCCACTTCTGTAGTGTTCACATTCACTGCACTTCGCACTTCTCTTTCTATCCCGTTCATCGCATCTTTAAATTCACGTGTTGCACGACCAAGGCCACGCATCAGTTCCGGTATTTGCTTGCTGCCGAAAAACATCAGCACGAAAAGCGCAATCACCATTATTTCACCGGCACCGAGATTTAAAAAGAGAAAATACATTATAAGTTAAACGTTATTTGTTGACCGTTATTTGTTGACCGTTATTCGACAAACCGCTGCAAAGGTAGGCAAGGAAATGAAGTTGTCGTTAAGGGAAAAGTGAAAAGGTTAGATGCCAGGGAAGATCAGTCTGTTTCCTAAAACCATTGCAAAGGAAATAATATGAAACCCGCTTAATTCTTTATTTAATTTTAGTTCACCGGCATTCAGTAATTCCTCTCTTGTTATTTCACCATGGAACTTACCCGCAATGGTCACTTTATAATTTTCCTCTTGTTGAACATCCCGGCTCCTCACTTGTGTTTTTAGAAAAAGCAAAAACAAAAAAGCAAAAATTAGTTTTTTATACATACATTTTTCAATTAAGTATTCTTAATAGCTCTAATTGCATGTGCTACGGCCTGGTATTAATCTTAAAGTGAAAGTAACATAAATTTGAGCACGCCTTTTTGAACTATAAATGAAAATGCAATGCTGATTACTGCCGCTAAGGAACGGGCGTACACTAAACCAGCCCCGATGGAACAGCGGGACGAAGCCAGGTTAGAAAACCGGAATTTCCTGCTCCAAAAAAATTTTGACAATAGCCCACAGATTACACTGATGGCACAGAAAATAAATAACCGAAGACAGTACCAAAAATTTTAAGCATCGCTTTTATACGTTTGCGCAAAAAAAAACTCCCTGTTATCCAGAGAGCTTTTTCTAAATTATTTATAAATCGAATTATTTAATTCCGATCTTTTTCTTTGTGAAGTCAACCACAATAGGAGTGGCAATACAAATTGAAGAATAAGTCCCGATTACAATTCCGATCAGCAATGCAAAGGTGAATCCGCGTATTACTTCTCCGCCGAAAATAAAGATGGAGAGGAGTACGAAGAATATAGTCAATGAGGTATTGATCGTTCTGCTAAGCGTTGCATTCAGAGCATCATTGATTACTTTCCTCTGATCCTGTGCGTGGTGATGGATACCAACGAACTCACGGATACGGTCGAATACCACAACGGTATCCGTCATGGAATAACCCATTACTGTGAGAATGGCAGCAATAAATGCCTGGTCAATTTCAAGAGAGAAAGGAAGTATGCCGTTGAAGATGGCAAAGCAGGACAGAACCACCAACACGTCATGCAACAGTGCCACCACGGCACCAAGGCCGTATTGCCAGCTTCGGAAACGGACAAAGATGTATATGAACATCATTCCGCAACCAATAATGATCGCCCATCCCGCAGATGTTTTGATATCATCAGCAACTGTAGGACCTACTTTCTGTGAACTCAATACTTCGTACTTCAAATTTAAAGTATGCAAGCCTTCGTTCAGCTTCTCCACTACCCTAGCTTCAGCATCTGCATCCTGGTCATCAATGAGGTATGAAGTAGTAATGCGTAACTGGCTATCACCCCCAAAGGTTTTTACCTCAGGAGACTTCGTTAATGGACCTTTCAATCCGTCAATAACCTGTATTGTAGTTACCGGTTGTTCGAAACGTACAACGTAAGTTCTGCCTCCCTGAAAATCCACGCCGAAGTTCAATCCCTTCATTGCAAAAGCTGCAATACCACAGGCGATGATGATTGCACTGAAAGTATAATAGGCTTTTCTGCGTTCAACAAAATTGATGTGAATGTTTTTGAATAAGCCTTTCGTTGCACTATTCCAGAACTTAACTTCTTTGTTTCTACCCAGCATCCATTCGAAGATGATACGTGAAATAAAGATTGCACAGAATAACGAAGAAAGAATTCCGATAATTAGTGTTGTTGCAAAACCCTGGATGGGTCCTGATCCGAAAACATAGAGAATAATACCCAGGATGAGAGTCGTTACGTTGGAGTCAATGATGGAAGAATACGCATGCTTGAAACCATCCGAAACAGCTAAGCGAACTCCCTTACCTAAAGCAAGCTCTTCACGAATACGCTCAAAGATGAGGATGTTCGCATCTACGGACATACCAATCGTGAGTACGATACCGGCAATACCCGGCAGGGTAAGTACTGCACCGAGTGATGCCAGGATGCCCATCACGAAAAATACGTTTATAAAAAGTGCTACGTCAGCAATAAGTCCTGCATTGTTGTAATAAGAAACCATGAATACAAGTACCAGCACCAATGCGATTATGAAAGAGAGAAATCCTTTGTGAACAGCTTCAGCACCAAGGGTAGGACCAACTACAGCATCCTGCACGATACGCGCCGGAGCAGGCAGTTTACCCACCTTTAAAATGTTTGCAAGATCTTCTGCTTCTTCAAGAGAAAAATTTCCTGTGATAGAAGAGTTGCCACCGCTGATTTCCTGGATTACATTCGGATAAGAATATACATAATCATCCAGAACGATTGCAATTGATTTCTGCACGTTGTCATGCGTAAGTCGTTTCCATACACGTGCACCTTCAGCATTCATGGCCATGGAAATCTCCCAGTTGTCCGTGAACTGTCCGCGCATTTTTCTTGCGTCAGTAATTACGGATCCGTCAAGAGGAGCAACCGGTTCGCGGGCAGGCGTTTTAATTGCTACCAGCTGAACTACTTTTCCGTCTTTGTCAATTGGTTTTACAGTCCAGTAAGGCCGAAACTCCTTCGGAAATTTAGAACGTACTTGTTCCATTTTGAAAATCTGGTTTACCCTGCCTGTATCTTTTACCAATGCCGAACCGATAACCGGGCCTTTCCGCAACTCCTGCTGATTCTTCTCATTGGTTTCAATGGAAGGATTCAGCAGTGCAAAAAGTGGATTGTCCTTTGCGAACTCTTCAAATGTTTTGTCCTTTTTAGTTGAATCAGTTGAAGAAGTATCTGTTGATTTTTTTGCAAGCTGCTCTTCAAGAGAAGTTTTCTTTGCTGTATCACCAGACGCAGATGTCAAATCAGCCGCTTGTTTTAATGTATCCTGCGCTACAGCCAATGAATCAGGATTCAAACCTGCATTTCCTGAAGAGTCAGTGATACCCATGCTTTTCAAAACCTTGTTTGCGGCTTCCAGCATCGGGTACACATCCTTATTATCATACGTTTCCCAGAATTCCAGTTTGGCAGTTCCCTGAAGCAGTTTACGAACACGTTCAGGTTCCTTGATACCGGGAAGCTCTACAAGAATTCTTCCGCTACCAATCTTTTGCACGTTTGGCTGTGTAACACCAAACTTATCAATCCGTGTTTTAAGGATCTGGTAAGTTCTGTCAAATGCAGCATCTGATTCTGTCTTGATAATTTTCAAAACATCTGCATTGCTGGAATTAAAATTGATCCGGTCGCTGAGTTCCTTGGTAGCAAATATTGCAGCCAGGTGAGCATTCGGGTCGAGCTTTTGAAATTCATCACCGAAGAGAGTTACAAAATCTTTCTGAGAATTCGATTGTGCCTTTTGAGCATTGGCTAATGCAGCATTAAAAGTACCATCATTGCTGAAGTTACTCATGGCGCGGATCAAATCCACCAGTGACACTTCCAGAGTCACGTTCATTCCGCCTTTCAAATCGAGTCCGAGATTGATCTCATTCTCTTTACATTTTTTATAGCTGGTACCAAAAATCGGGTAAGCTTCAAGGGAACTTACAGAATCCAGGTATGCTTTTTCCTTCACCGGATCGCCTTTTGCAAACTCTCTAGCCTTATCCTCAACGTGTTTGGTTACCCATGTGAACGATAGCTGATACAAACAAACCAATGCCATGAGGATGGCAAATAGTTTTACAGCGCCTTTACTTTGCATGTCTTTCTTATAGAATTAGTTATTATTAAAATATTTGGGGGTGCAAACCTATAAGAATTTTGCGATTCGGCAAAGGATAGTTACCGGGGATCTTACATTCTAGCAGACTTTAAAACCCCAACGAAGTACGAATGAAGAAATACTAATATACTAAAACAGGAAATCGTGGGCGGAGGCTAATTTTGCTGTCAAATCAAACATTAATAATTCCTATGAAAACAAAGGTAAAAAGGGACGATTTACTTTATCCGGAACTCAGTTATACTATTGTGGGTTGCCTCTATGAAGTATGGAATGAGTTGGGTGCCGGCCATTCTGAACGTACCTATCAAAAGGCAACTGCCATCATGTTTAAAAAGAAGAACCTGACCTTCATAGAACAGGTTCCTGCTCCTGTACAATTTCAGGAACAACTGCTAAACAATAGATTTCTTGACTTCCTTGTAGAGGATAAGATTGTCGTAGAGCTAAAAAAGAGCGACAAGTTTGCCATTGGTAATATCCGGCAAATCAATGATTACCTGGTCAGAAAAAAAATGAAACTAGGAATTCTGGCGAACTTTACTTTTGAAGGAGTAAAAACAAAAAGAGTAGTAAATATTAAACCCTGAGGGAACCTTCGTAAATTCGAACACTTATTCGTTCCTGATAGCTATCGGGATCGTTGAGGTCATTTTTAACCAAAAACACACATGGGACAAGGGAACAAAGTCGTACTAATAATTATGGACGGCTGGGGAGAAGGTCCAAAAAACAAGGCCAATGCCATTTTTAATGCAGACACTCCGTTTGTTGACAGTCTGTATCCCAAATATCCTCATTCCCGGCTGTTAACTTCTGGAGAAAATGTGGGTTTACCGGATGGCCAGATGGGCAATTCTGAGGTCGGTCACCTGAATATCGGGGCAGGGCGCATCGTTTACCAGGATTTTGCAAAAATCAATATTGCCGTCCGGGAAAGGACATTCCATAAAGAAAAGGTGATAACTGACGCCTTTGACTATGCAATAAAAAATAAAAAGAAACTCCACCTCATCGGATTGGTCAGTGATGGCGGTGTTCATTCTCATATCAACCACCTGATGGCGCTTTGCGATGTGGGAAAAGAAAAATCTTTTTCTGACCTGTACATCCATTGCTTTACAGACGGCCGGGATACCGATCCCCATGGAGCTGAAGGCTATATCAATGACCTGGAAAATCATTTGAAAAATTCGGCAGGTAAAATCGCTTCAGTGATAGGAAGGTATTATGCCATGGATCGTGACAAAAGATGGGAGCGAGTCAAATTTGCCTATGACCTGATGGTGAAAGGAGAAGGCAAAAAAGTCAGTAGTGCTGCGGAAGGAATTAAGGATTCTTATGATCAACAGGTGACTGATGAATTCATCAAACCGATCGTGATAACAGGTGCGGCAGGTGAACCCCTTGCTTCCATTGCCGATGGTGATGCTGTGATCTGTTTTAATTTCCGTACCGACCGTTGCAGGGAAATTACATTGGCATTGACACAAAATGATTTCCCGGAATATCAGATGGAGCGGTTGAATCTATTTTATGTTACGATGACGAACTATGACGATACGTACAAAAATGTACATGTCGTTTATGACAAAGCGCATTTGCACAATACTGTGGGCGAGGTTGTATCTGACGCCGGAAAAAAGCAGATAAGGATTGCAGAGACAGAAAAATATCCACACGTCACGTTTTTCTTTTCTGGTGGACGGGAGGAGCCTTTTGCCGGTGAACAGCGCATCATGATTCCTTCTGCAAAAGTTGCCACTTATGACCTGAAGCCTGAGATGAGTGCTGTTGAAGTTACAAATGCAATCGTTGCTGAACTTACAAAAGGAGAAGTCGATTTTGTTTGTCTGAACTTCGCAAATCCGGATATGGTAGGTCACACAGGGGTCTATAGTGCCATTGTCAAAGCCGTTGAAACCATTGATACCTGTGTAAAAAGAGTGGTGGAGGCCGGGTTGAAAAACCATTATTCGTTCCTGATTACTGCTGATCACGGGAATGCAGAATATGTGATCAATGATGACGGAACGCCTAATACTGCCCATACTACCAATCCGGTTCCTCTTTTTCTTGTTGGCAGCAGCTATCCCAATATCAAGGATGGCCGGTTGTGCGACCTTGCTCCTACTATCCTCAAAATGATGGGCCTGGAAATCCCGAAAGAGATGACCGGAAATGTGCTAGTTTGATAAAAAACACACTGTCCTTCCGATTGTTGTTGTGCTATTCCGTTGATCCGGTTATCTTTGCATCCGCAAAAAATTAAAATCAATAAAAAAATGGGACAGACTACTGCTGAAAAAATCCTTAAATACAAGGTAAAAGACATTTCATTGGCTGAATGGGGACGTAAAGAAATATTGCTTGCCGAGCAGGAAATGCCGGGATTGATGGCCCTTCGCCATGAATTCGGAAAACAAAAACCTTTAAAAGGTGCCCGTATTGCGGGTTGCCTGCACATGACGATCCAGACAGCTGTTTTGATCGAGACACTGACAGAACTGGGTGCAGAAGTGACCTGGAGTTCATGCAATATTTTCAGCACACAGGACCATGCAGCGGCAGCCATTGCAGCAGCCGGAATCTCTGTATATGCCTGGAAAGGAATGAATAACGAGGAATTTGACTGGTGTATTGAGCAGACCCTTTTCTTCGGTGAAGACCGCAAGCCACTCAATATGATCTTGGATGACGGTGGAGATTTGACTAATTTGGTTTTTGATAAATTCCCTGAATTGATAAAGGGCTTAAAGGGTCTAAGTGAAGAGACAACTACTGGTGTTCTCCGCCTGTATGAAAGAGTGCAGAAAGGTACCTTACCGATTCCGGCGATTAACGTCAATGACTCTGTTACCAAGTCTAAATTCGATAATAAATACGGTTGCCGCGAGTCACTTGTAGATGCTATCCGCCGGGCAACAGATTTGATGCTTGCCGGCAAAGTAGCCGTGGTAGCTGGTTTCGGAGA
>JBDTTM010000028.1:0-18963 GCA_039930605.1 Bacteroidota bacterium | reverse complement strand
CCTGGAAAGGGAAGCTGTAGACGGAACTATTTATTGCACAGATGCATTTTCTCCGACTGTCGATCTGTTGTCGGAATTCGATGTGGTATGTTCCTTTGGTGTGGTTGAACATTTCAACGATACCGCAAAAACGCTGCAAGCTTTTTCGAAGTACCTGAAGAATGGTGGCTTGCTTATAACTACCATTCCTAACATGTGCGGCATCAATGGCTGGATGCATAAGGTGATGAACAGGGAGTTGTACGATATTCATGTGCCGGTTGATAAAACTCAGTTGAGTACTGCTGTTCAGCAAGGTGAACTGAAAAATATTTTCACCCGGTATTATGTATGTGTTTCATTCAATGTACAACTCACGGCCGTTCACAAGCCGGTGAAGTATTATAAACTCAAACGATTCATTTCCAGGTCAGGTGCATTTTTGAACCTCATCTTCTGGGGACTGGAAGAAAAGCTTGGCAGGTTTCCGCAAAGCCGGTTATTTTCACGCGGTATTTTTTCTGTTGCTAAAAAGACGCCTTTCTTCGCCGAAGCACTACGCGAAGGCAAGCACTGATTCTATCCCGATAACTTTTCTACTTTCGCGCCACTGAAGGTCTTTCTCCGAAGCGCTGCGGAGGACAATGCGGTTCCGGATCGGGGGCAATACAATTTTCCGTGAATTGATTTTCCGTAACTAACTGTTTATTTATTCGTAATTCAAAGCGATGCAAGTTGTAATAATGGGTTTGGGATACATCGGTCTGCCGACTGCTGCTCTCATCGCAAGCAAAAAGATTCATGTTCATGGTGTTGATGTGAACAAACATGTAGTAGAAACCATCAACAAGGGCAAAATTCATATTGTGGAACCCGACCTTGATGGATTGGTTCACTATGCTGTTCAGCAAGGTTACCTTGTCGCAGCCGCACAGGCGAAAAAAGCCGATGTGTTCCTGATTGCTGTCCCGACTCCATTCAAAGGAGATCATCTGCCCGATATTGCTTATGTTGAAAAGGCAGCAAGAATGGTAATTCCGTTTCTTCGCGAAGGGAATCTTTTCATTCTTGAATCAACGAGCCCGGTTGGCACGACTGAAAAGCTGGCCAAAATTATTTTCAAAGCACGACCTGAACTGAAAGGAAAAATATCCATCGCTTATTGCCCGGAACGTGTATTGCCTGGAAGTGTGATTTATGAACTTCAGCACAACGACCGCGTAATTGGTGGCGTGAATGCAAAGTCAACCGATGCAGCCGTGAATTTCTATGCAAAATTTGTAAAAGGAGAGTTGCACCGCACGAATGCCCGAACAGCAGAGATGTGCAAACTTACAGAGAATGCTTACCGCGATGTGAATATTGCTTTCGCCAACGAATTGAGTATGATCTGCGAGAAAGCCGGCATCAATGTAAACGAACTCATAGATCTTGCAAGCAAACACCCGCGCGTAAAAATTCTCAAACCCGGTCCGGGAGTTGGCGGACATTGCATTGCTGTTGATCCCTGGTTTATTGTCGCTGATTTTAAAAACGAAGCGAAAATTATCAAACAGGCCAGGCTTATCAACATTTACAAACGTGAATGGGTGCTGGAGAAAATAAAAAAGGCCGCTGATGATTTCAAAAAGAAAAACAAGCGTGCTGCTGTGATTGCCTGTATGGGTCTTGCCTACAAGCCCGATATCGATGACCTGCGCGAATCGCCTGCTCTTGAAATATTCCATGACCTCGAAAAACAGAAATATAAAGTCCTTGCAGTGGAACCAAATGTAGCACGACATCCTGACCTGCATGTTACCGACAGCAATAAAGCTGCATTGGAAGCGGACGTGATCGTATTTTTAGTCGCACACAAGGAATTTAAAAAACTCACACTGGAAGAAGGAAAGACGGTGCTTGATTTTTGCGGAATTATTAAATCCTGATTCCTGAGGACCGGAAATTCCAATGCTGCGAAAAATTTTAGCACACATCATCAGTGATGAAGAACAAAAACTTTTTGTAAAACTTACTTCCCAGACTTTCATTCTGCGACTGTTGGGAATGGCATTGCTATATGCCAACCAGATCCTGATGGCCCGGCTCATGGGTGTGGGTGCATACGGAGATTACACTGTCATCCTGACATGGATTAATTTCTTTGTCGCCATTAGTATTTTCGGGTTTGATCACAGTGCACAACGGTTTTTCTCGATGCTTTTTTCAAACAAGCGATGGGATTATGCGCGTGGGTTCATCCGTTTCTCTTTCCGTATAATTTATGTGATGTCATTTATATGTATGGTAGGATGGTTCCTGTTCCTGTGGAATACGCAATCTTCCTCCAGTCCTTACCCGCGCACTTATTCCGAAGCATTTTTCTGGAGTATGTTTATTATTCCACTGCTTGCTGTCATTTACCAGGCAAGTGCCATCTTCCGTGCTCTTCACCGCATTAAGATTTCACTGATCTCGGTTTATTTAATGCTGCCGGTAGGCATTTCCGTGGTCTCATTTTTATGTTACAAGTTGAACGGTTCACTGCATGCAGATGGTGCAGTATTGGTGAATCTATTCTGTACGGGATTGGTCGCCTGGTTCATCATGAAAAAGATCAGGAAGACATTGCGTCCCGAATATGAATCAGCTGCACCAAAATACGATACCCGCATCTGGATGTCTGCAGGACTTACTTACCTCGCCATGAATGTGCTGAATTTATTGATTAAACAGGCTGACATTTTATTTGTCAGTCATTATTTTGGTCATACGGAAGCAGGAATATATTCTGCGGCAGTGAAGATATCTGCATTGATTCCATTCGGGCTTACGATTGTGGATTTCGTGTACACCCCACGTATTTCAACATTGTACGCGAAGAATGACAAAGCCATTTTGCAGCAATACATTTCTCATGCAGCAAAATTGGTATTGTATATCACGATTCCGCTTTCTATCATGCTTATCGGTGGAGGAAAATACTTGCTCATACTTTTTGGAAAGGAATTCCAGGCTTCGTACATTCCACTTATTATTCTTATCGCCGGGCAGTTGATTAATGCACTTACCGGCATGGTTGGTCCATTGATGACAATGACCGGGAATCAGAATATTTTCCTGGCAGTTTATTTCATTGCATCCATCATTGACCTCGGTCTGAACTACCTGCTGGTTCCGGGAATGGGCGCAACAGGCGCTGCTATTTCCTCAGCCGTAAGTGTGGCAGTGCTGAACATCATCATGTATTTCATCGTTTGGAAAAAATTGCAGGTCAAAGCATCTGTGTTTTAGGGTTTGAACTAGATTTCATGCGCCATTATTTTTTTATGATTGTATTTCCTCGCAGCTTGGCGTTGGGTTTGAGAAAATCTTTAGCCACTAATTTCCCTAATTCACACGAATCATTGGGACAAGAGATAAATTAATTGGAAAGAAGCCGTAATTCGTGGGAAGATATTAAGCGGTTGGCTGCCTGGTAATTCATTTTTATACTTTCGCCCTTCTATTTCACTATGAATAAAGCGATCATCAATTTCATAGACAAAAGATTCTATTCACAATTCCCGGTAAACTGGGACAATAAATTATTTCGCAAAAAAATTCTTGCAGTTATTAAGCCGCAGGACGTAATGCTTGACCTGGGGGCCGGTTCCGGCTATGTGAAGGAAATGAATTTCAAAAATGAAGTGCGTGAGGTGACAGGGATTGATATGGACCCAGACATCAGTAAAAATCCTTTTCTTCATCAATATGTATTCGGCAGTGTATACGATTTATCCGATTTTGAAAAGGAAAAGTTTGATGTCATCATTTGTAACAGCGTTATTGAACACATTGAAAATCCTGAAAAATTTGTTTCTGAACTAAGCCGCGTTCTCAAACCGGGAGGGTATTTTCTTGCAAAAACGCCTAACAGGAATAATTACATGCCGCTGGCAGCACGGCTTACGCCACTATCATTTCACAAATGGTACAACAAAAAAAGAGGACGACCGGAAGAACATACATTTCCCACCTATTACAGATTAAATACGTCACGAGCAGTAAAAAAATATTTTTCAGTGAATGTCTTTGAATCTGTCCGAATAGAAACTTTTGAGGGTCCACCTTCATACCTGCGTTTCAATTTTATTTTTTACCTCATTGGCTGGATATATGAAAGAATGGTAACCATTTTTAATCTGGATTCATTCAAGATGGTAATGATATTTTCAGCGAAAAAAAAGAATTGAGCGTATAACAATTTTGGATCACCTCCTTCCAAACTGATGAATCTTCTACATTTGCCTTCTCATGCAGGAACTTCAGATGTACCGGTCAACACCATTTGAAAAGGTTTTACTTTTTCTTGCCGTAGTCTCCATCCTTTTCGAACCGTACCTGCCGTTTTTGGGCGGGGCAAGTACTGCCTTTTATATTTTTTCTTTTATCATGGGATATACTCTCTTTATGCGCCTGAATGAATTCAGGGTCATTGTAAAGAGCAAATATTTTATGGCCACCATTGGCTTTGTGCTCGTTTGTGTGTTCATGGAAAGCATTCATCTTTATCCAAGCTATATTGACATTTTCCGGTTCATGAACATGGCACTTGGAATGTTCTGTATTGCTGTTTTATGCCGCGACAAAAAAGCGATTGATGTAATCATTTATACATTTATTCTTTCTACAGCAATTCATGCCGTGTACATGATGCTCGGGCCGATGAGTTCACTGAATTCAATGTCGGCGGCGCAGGGATTTGATGAGGCGTCCAAAGCAAGGATTCAGGCCTTCGAAGAATTTACTATTCATGATTATTTGAATCAGACATCTGTCTTTTCAGGGCTTGGGACCATTCTCGCTATCATTGCATGGTATTATGAATCTGTGAAAATCAAACGATGGTTTCTTTTGGCTGTCATTCTTTTTTCAATGATAGGAACTTTTCTTCCGACTTCCCGCACAGGTGCACTCGTACTTTTTGTAAGCCTGATTGCATTCGCAGTTAAAACGAAGGTGAAAATCAAAAAGTGGATAATGCCAACGATCATCGTAGGATTGCTCATTTTTTTCATCGTGCCGGAAGTGGTGTGGGTACGGATTTCATCCGTGGGCAGGATTTCTGAATTGCGGGAGGCAGATTCACGTGTAAAAATGTACACGACGATCGTCCAGATGCTTCAAAAATATATCCTGACCGGCGTTGGGTGCGGCAATTACTGGAAGCATTGGGCTGTAGACAACGGACTCACCAATATCATGACCATTTATGAGCCGCTTGCACCACACAATGCATTTTTAATGATCTGGATTTTTTGGGGGTTACCTGCGTTTCTCGCTTTTATTTACCTGATGTTTGTCTTTTCAAATGCACTCGAAAAAAACATATTCCACAACAGGCAAAAAGCAAGTGTGTACATTTTCATCCTCATGATACCGGTCATCTATTTATTTTATTCCAGGTTTCATCACAAGGTATTTTCCGTGGGAATCGGAATGATGCTCGGCGCAAGGTTTTGGAATATTTTCGATGAAGAAAAAGAAGAAAGTGAAACCGATAGTTACATTTCAACTGATACCCTGGATCAAGGCACAGAAGAAAAAATCACTCCTCATATAGAAGCATGACGGAGCGCAGGATTCATGTTGCTTTTATGGTCGGCTCACTGCGCATGGGTGGTGCTGAGCGAATGATGATTCATACAGCCAACCAACTTGCGAAATACGTGCAGGTTAGTTTTTTGTCCCTCACAGGCGGAGCTGAACTGAAGCCGGAACTGCAAAAAAATGTTCGCCTAATTTCTTTTGAGAAGAAAAAAACACTAGCTGCCATTCCCGCAATCCTGAAGTTTCTGAAAACTGAAAAACCCGATGTATTGATCAGCACACAGATACACGTGAACCTGGTTGCCATGCTGTTGAAAATTGTTTTCCGTACAAAAACGAAAATCATTTTGCGTGAGGCAACTTCGCCGGGTGCGCAGTTTATGAACTTTCAGGATGTCCGTTCGCGTACCGTGAAATGGATGGTAAAAATGCTGTACCCGAAAGCCGATGCAATTGTAGCTATTTGTGAAGCCGTAAAAAATAACCTGGTCGAACATCACTTTGCAAAAATGGAGCAGGTGACGGTAATATTTAACCCTGTCATAAATCAACATTTGATCGAAGGAATGAAAGTTGAAACGGACGATGAATTTTTTCATGCAGGCGTTCCTGTGATCATCAGTTCAGGAAGACTGGCCCCGGTAAAGAATTTTTCATTGCTGATTGAATCATTTCATAAGCTGCTGCAAAAACAGGATGCAAGACTTATCATCATGGGCGAAGGACAGGAAAGGTCAAAGCTCGAATCACTTATTTCGCAAGTTCACCTGGATCGAAAGGTTAAACTTATCGGAATGAAACAGAATCCTTTTCCTTACCTAAAGAAATCATCTGTGTATGTGCTTACCTCCCTATTCGAAGGATTACCGAATGCACTTATCGAGGCGATGGCTTGTGGACTTCAGTTGATCAGTGTAGATTGCCCTGGTGGATCGGGTGAAGTGCTGATGAATGGTGAACTTGGAAAGCTGGTACCGATGAATAATGTTGATGCACTTGCTGATGCAATGTCGGCGGCAATTCAGAACCCTTTGCCAAAAAATCTTTTGCTTGAAGGTGTGAAGCGGTTTGATGCAGAAAAAGTGTCTGTTGAATATTTAAAATTAGTTGAACGTTTGGTGTCGAAATGAACGCTGCAGTAAAAAAGAAGGCATTGATGCTGGCGGTTTGCAGTCCTGATGCAATTGGCGGTCAAGCGGCCTGTGCGCGCATGTTGCTCAATCACTTCGATGCAGTGGAGTGGACGGCTATATCTTTTCCACTTCCGGAAAAATACAATTCCTTCGGGCGTCTGATGGCGTCCATAGGAATTATACTCCGGAGTACCTGGATCTGCATCACAAAGAAAATTTCTGTTGTACATATTCTCAGTGCATGCAGCCGCTCTGCGCTCTTCGAAAAGCTGATTATTGCAAGAGTTCTGAAAATGACAGGTGTGAAAGTTGTAATCAATTTCCAGGGTGCTTTGGATTTTTATTATGCTCGTTATTCTCTGCGTGAAAAAAGGTTTGTCAGAAATGAATTGAGCCGGATTGACGTCTTACTCTGCCTTCATGACGGCATGAAGAATTTCCTGGTTTCTGAATTGGGAATGGACGCTAAGAAAATCCGCGTGATCGCCAATGCAGTAACCATAGAACCGGAAATTGAAAAAGTGAAAAGCAATGACCATGTTGTCAGGCTTGTTTACTTCGGAGGTATTGTAGGAAGTAAGGGGGTAGATGTATTGATAAAGGCCTGCGCCATATTGAAAAAGCAACATTCGGAAATAAAATTTTCACTTGATATCATCGGACCGGAAGTGGAAAAGGGTTTGATCAATAAATTGAAAGCACTGAGCGAAGAAGAAGGAATAGCTCAGCTTGTAAAATTTCACCCTCCTGTAACAGGCGTAGGAAGGAACGTAGTTTTTGCTTCAACAGACATATTTGTATTCCCTACGCGAATGGAAGGATTCCCTTTTGTGTTACTTGAAGCTATGCAGGCATCGCTACCCGTTGTAACAACAGATCTGGCGCCTATGAACCTTGTTATAGAACATGGCGTAAACGGGATGTTGTTTGAAAAAGACAATGCCACTGATTTCGCAACAAAAATTTACGAATTGACTATTGACGGTTATAAAATGTCGATGATAGGAAAAGCCGCACGTCAGCATGTAGTGGCAAATTACAATCTCGAAAAAATTATTGAGAGCTATGAAAATTTGTATGATGAATTGTAGAAATATTTATTGATGCTTCAATTAAATTCAATGAAGAAGTACATTCTTTTATTGTTGGTTCTGCTCGCAGGCTTGATTTATGGAATAATGGTAGGCAGGTATGGGTATTTTCCTTTTTCCGTACTTAAAAATATCCAGGATACGTACCAGGGAGAAGAGAAGCGCGCTTCACACAACTTTTCAAAACTGGATATTCAAAAGCTGATATCGGTAAACCCCGGCAACATCGACTCAATCAGAATGGTGCTTACGGATTTAATTTTTGATACGACTGCAATTCCTGCCTCACTTCCGGATACTATTTACGCCATTGCTGATGTTCAGTACGCAAAACTGGATAACCTGGAGTCCATGGATTGTTTTGAAGTGAGAATGAAATATGGTATCAATTCCAAAGGGATTATTTTTCATCCGAAAAAGTCCAATGACCGGTTGCTTATTTATCATGAAGGTCACAAAGGTGATTTTATCAATGGAAAAAATGCGATTGCGCGTTTCCTGAAAGCAGGATTTACCGTTTACGCTTTTAGCATGCCGCTGATGGGAAAAAACAACCAACCCACAATATTTTTGGATAAGCTCGGGGAGATTTATCTCGGCGATCACGAGCTGATGCGTTTCTTACACTATCCTTTGCAATATTTTTTAGCACCTGTAATCACCATGCTCAATTATGCCGCGGATAAAAAATTCAAAGACATCTCGATGATCGGTTTGAGCGGAGGTGGGTGGACAACAACGCTGGCTGCAGCGATTGATACACGCATCAATTTCAGCTTCCCTGTTTCAGGAACCAGCCCGATGTATATCCGGTTCAGGAAGCTGGATAAAAGTTATGGTGACTTCGAACAGATTTATGAAGCAGTTTATTCCAGGGTAGATTATTTGGATATGTATATTATGGGGTCAGAAGGGGGGAACAGGTTTCAGCTTCAGATCTTAAATAAGTTTGATCCCTGTTGTTTCGATGGAGATGAATACAATGAGTATGAAGCGATTATTTCTGCCAACGTAAAAAAATTCCCACAGGGTAATTTCAGCGTGTATTTTGATACTGTGAATAAGGACCACAGGATTTCTGATGCAGCACTGGACGAAGTGGAAAAAAAGCTGAATTCGTCTGTAGTAGCAGGACAATAATAGATTAGTTTCGAGCTGCAGTTTTATTTTGAAGGTTGAATAGTTGGTAAACGGTTTAAAATAATTGGTAAGTGCGTAATCATTGCACTTTTCTTCTTCAATTTTTCTGTAAATTATTTGGGATTACTTATAATGTTTTAGGAGATTTACTGGATATGAACAATATTTTTTTATATGTTGAAAAAAAATCTCAAATTGCTCATGTAAAATCAAAAGTGAAGTATAATATTGCAGTTATTGAAAAAGGAAGAGGACTTAGGAGTAATTTCAATATCATCTTTACACTTTTGATTCAATATTTTAAAGAGAGTAAAATTTTTACTCTCCAAACAGGACAGCTTTGACAAAAACTTTTTACTTTTTACAAAATTTAACGCGGTAGTAGAATTATGGCAACGATCAATGTCGTTACATCTCATTTTACGCCCGAAATAACTGCAGCTGCACACCGCATGGACGCGCTGGTAGATGCTTTGGCCGTTAATCATACTGTCAACGTATTTGCACTGACAGAAATCGGGAAGCCTGCCCCGGAGAAAACAATTCGGGAATCTGATAAGGTATGTATTCATTACATCAGCCTGCCTAAATATAAAAAGTCAAGTTTATTTTTCCGGACTTTTTATGAAATCTGGTATTCACTTAAACTTGCACGGCTCGCTAGAAAAACAGAATGTGATGTTACGTTGGTCACGAGTCCGTTTATGTTTTTGATTCCTGCAGTTATTCTATTCGGCGGAAGTTCAGAGAAAATTGCTGATGTCCGCGATTTGACCTGGCGCTATGTCCCGGATAAATTTATTGTACACCGTGCATTCCGTTACATCTTTACCCGGATGATCGAAAGGTTTCTTCCGAAATATGATTGGATTACTGTTACCAATCCGTCAGAGAAAAAATGGATCTCTGAATATACGCGGGTGGACAAAGACAGGATCACCATTCTCAGCAATGGAATAAGCGCAGATAAGTTTGATACACTCGTCAACCTTGAATACAAACCCGATGTAACTCCATTTACCATTACCTATGTTGGAAATATTGGCAGCGGACAAAATCTTCAGTCACTGATCCGTGTCGTTGAAAGCATGCAAGAAGTGCGGCTTGTCCTCATCGGCAATGGAAATGACTATGATACATTCAAGAAGCAGGTCAGGAAAAAACGCATCAGCAATATTTATTTTACCGGGAAGCTGGATTGGGAAAAAGTATTGCCTTTTTACCAGCATACTTCTGTTTTATTTGCCCGGCTTGATGATAACTACAGGAGCGCAATTCCTTCGAAACTTTTCGAATATTTAAGTACTGGCCTACCGATCATTTATTGCGGAGAAGGTGAGGCAGCGAGGTTATTGAAGCAATTTAACCAGACAATCGTGCTCAAATCCAATGATGAGCAAGGTTTGAGGCGCGCAATTCTGAAGCTGAAAACTATTGGAAGTGAGTTGGCCGAAGAGAACCGCGGACAAATCCAGCGCAAGTATATCCGAGAACTCATCAACATGAAAATTGATGATGTTATTGCCGATGTACTGGGTATTGAAATCCCGGAACGAACCCTTGTTCCCGTTTCCAAGCAGGAAGGCAAATTGGCTTTGTCGGTTTCCTGAGTTAAGCACTTTTTTCCTGTCACCATTTTTTCATCTTGATCTCGATTGAAAATCATGTATCGTTGTTGCAGATAATCTGCGTTAGGGATTGCAGTGGAAATCCTTTTTTGAGGAACGAAAAAAAGATTGCAACGGAAAGCCCGACCCCTGAAGTATTGCGAAGCTTACTTCAGGGGTAACGCCATCATTTTTTTCTTTGAAACCTGGTTAGAAATAGGTTGTTAGACCAATTTAAATCCAATTTCAGGAATTCGATTTTTTATTTGGGTATACATCTTAAAATCCTGAAAATAATCGATCATTTTCCATTTTTTATTCTGCGTTCTGCATCGTGAATTGAGAATTGTGCATTGAGAATTGTTGATCGTTCATCGTGAATTGCTCATTGTGCATTGAGAATTGTTTATGTAAACTTGCAGCCCAAATTTTCCCGGATTTTGTTAACAGAAAAATCAATTCCTGCCATTCAAAGCATTTCATTTTCAGCCAGGCTAAAGGATTATGGTCTGCTTACTAAAATGAGGCTCTCGTCCCTCGTGGTTTTTTCTGCCGTCATCGGATTTGTGATTGGAAACAAGGGAGATTTTACATTCGTTCAAATGTGCTGGCTGATTCTCGGTGGATTCCTTGTAACAGGATCGTCGAACGCCTTTAACCAGGTGATTGAGCGGGACCTGGACAAATTAATGGATCGTACAAAAAATCGTCCGCTGCCGGCAGGAAGAATGAGTATGTTAGAAGCGATGGTTGCAGCAGTTCTCATGGGCGCTACCGGAATTCTTATACTTTGGGTTTTTATGAACCCTTTATGTGGCTTATTGAGTGCATTGTCACTGCTTATTTATACACTGATTTACACACCCGCAAAAAGGATTACTCCGTTTTCAGTTTTTATCGGTGCCATCCCCGGGGCTTTCCCTCCATTGCTTGGATATGTAGCTGCACGAAATGAAATAGGCATGGAAGCTTTACTGCTTTATTTCCTTCAGTTTATCTGGCAGTTCCCGCATTTCTGGGCCATTGCCTGGGTGTTGGATGACGACTATAAAAAAGCAGGATTTAAAATGCTGCCATCAGCCGGTGGACGTGACCGTAACACTGCATTTCAAACAATGGCTTATACCCTGAGCCTCGTTCCACTTGCATTATTGCTGCATTTTTTCGGCTTGTTTTCTGTCTGGAGTACCGTTCTCGTTGCAGCCACAGGAATATTTTTTGCGATTCCATCATTCCGTCTGTATAAAAATCTTGATATACTTTCAGCAAGAAAACTTATGTATGCATCCTTCATCTACCTGCCTGTTGTTCAGTTATTATTGATGATTGATAAATTACTTAACTGATAAAGGGTACGAATCTACTGATCTACGAAAAAAATGGTAAACAATATAACTGCATCTTCAATTTTGGAGCAAGAAAAACTGGAACTGGACAGGAAGGCAAAGCGCGCATTGCTGTGGTTCGGAATCATCAGTATCGTGATGCTTTTCGCCGGTCTAACAAGCGCCTACATGGTTCGTCAGGGAGAAGGCAAGTGGGTGCAATTCGCATTGCCGCAACTCTTCTTTGTAAGTACCGCTGTTATTATTCTCAGCAGTGTGACGATGCAATGGGCAGTTGTCTCAATAAAGAAGAACAAAGTTTCCAATCTTAAGACTGCGATACTTCTTACTTTCCTGTTGGGAATTGGTTTTGTCATATTTCAATACATAGCCTGGGGTGACCTCATTTCGCAGGGAATCTATTTTGTCGGAACGGTTAAAGACATCACTTCAGACTTTACTTATGTCCCTGCAGGAAACGAAACTGTAGCCCAGGCAGCCGATATCGGAAACGTTGCGGCCTCCTTCTTATATGTAATTACGGGGTTGCACGTTGCCCATTTAATCGGAGGGATACTCGCTTTATCAGTCGTACTTGTAAAATCGCTGTTGGGACGGTATTCATCATCAAACTATAACGGTGTGGTTGTCTGCTCAATATACTGGCATTTCCTTGATGCGCTGTGGATTTACCTCTTTTTATTTCTGATGTATATCCGTTAAAAAGATTTTAAAAAAAATTATTCGGAAACGAAAATTTTATGCAGATTCGCAATCTGAAGTTCAAAACTGACGGATAACTACACAATATGTCATCAGCACCTACAGCAAATTTTGAGACAAAACCGTGGCATGGAGGATATTCTCCTTTTAATGTGCGGTGGGGAAAATTATACATGTGGATTTTCCTTGTGTCAGATGCGTTTACTTTCTCAAGTTTATTGATCGCTTATGGTGCTTTGCGGCATCGTTGGACTGGTATCTGGCCATTTCCGGGTGAAGTGTTTACGCATTTCCCGTTTATACACGGACACGTTCCACTGGCTTATGTGGGATTGATGACATTCATTCTCATCATGAGTTCTGTTACGATGGTTCTTGCTGTGGATGCAGGTCATTCATTCAAAAGAAAAAGTGTTCAAATGTGGCTGGGACTTACCATCATCGGTGGATTGATGTTCGTTGGTTCGCAGGCATGGGAATGGTACCACTTTATTGAAGGTTCAGAAGAAGGTGCATTTTATTTGGCTGATGGGCGCTTCGCAAGAACAGATAACCTCGAACCGGGCGTATTATTATTTCACGATGGAACCAAAATAGAAGGAGCAGAAGCGGAACATCTCAAGGCGACAGCGGTTAAAAATGTACATGGAGCGAACCTGTACGAAAATGAATATGGTCCGACCCCTTTGTTCGGAAATTTCTTTTTCTTCATTACAGGTTTCCACGGCTTTCACGTATTCAGCGGAGTAGTGATCAACTTTATCGTGTTTGTGCTGGTTTCCAAAGGTGCATTAGACAAGAAAAAAGATTATGAGTTGGTGGAAAAAGTTGGTTTGTACTGGCACTTCGTTGACTTGGTGTGGGTCTTTGTATTCACATTCTTCTATTTGGTTTAAAATGCTTCAATAAGGATTTGTCTCATCTCTCACATATCATATCTCAAATCTAATTTAAATGTCTGAAGATTTCATTTCCCCCGATATTCACCACGAGCGAATATCTCATAAGAGCCAGGAAAGTGCTCATACAGGATTGAGCACAAAGGTGATCTGGAAAGTTTTTTGGATTCTCCTTGCTGTTACTGTTTTTGAAGTAGGTATCTCATTTACTTCCATTCCAAAAGGAATTTTGCTTTATGTCTTCATTGGACTAACCATCTTCAAAGCATATTACATCATCTTTTTTTTCATGCACATGAAGTTTGAACAGGCTGCATTGAAATTCAGTATCCTGCTGCCTTTTGTACTGATTGTTTACCTGATATTCATTGCGATTTACGAAGGAATAGCCATCGGATTGGTCAATTACTAATTTAATGAAAATTAAAAACCTGAAAAGGATACTCATCATTCTGAGTATCCTTTTTTTGCCTTGTGTATTTTACCTTGTATTGATTCAAGGGAAAAATCATTTCAAGCACCTGGAAATTTATGGACCGAAGGAAGCTGTTGCGAATGGAGATACTATTTACCATACCATTCCTTCCTTTTCTTTTCTCAACCAGGAAGGAAAGACCATCACAGAAAAGGACCTCGATGGAAAAATTTTTGTGGCTAACTTTTTCTTTGCTACTTGTCCTACCATTTGCCCCAAAATGAATTTCAATGTGAAAGGAGTTACAGACAAATACAAAGAAGACCAACAGGTAAAATTTCTTTCCTTCACTGTAGATCCTGAACAGGATTCTGTGCAGGCGCTTGCTGCTTATGCGAAGGCGCAGGGTGCAGACAACAATCAATGGTGGTTTCTAACAGGAGACAAGGACGCGATCTATTCAATTGCCCGTGATGGCTTCCTGGTTCCTGCAGCAGGAGGAAAGACCGCCGCTGATTTTTTTCATTCACAGGATTTGATGCTTATCGACAGAGACAAGCGTATCCGTGGGATTTATGACGGACTGGATGAAGCCGATGTAAAAAAATTGTGTGATGAAATTGACGTGCTTGAACGTGAGTACAAGGAAAAGGAAACAAATTAATTGAATAGGGTTTTGGAAATTAAAGTAGGCAGGGATAAATTTTATTTGCGCCTCATTGCAACACTTTCTGTAGTTGTTTTTTTACTGGTCTTGTTTTTATCTCAGTTACCTAAAGCTGAATCCATTCCTCCGTTTGTAAAATACCTCCCCAGGCTGAATGCTTTTTTGAATGCAACGTGCAGTGTGCTTCTGCTTTTCAGTTTATATTTTATCAGGCGGAAAAAAGTGAGCATCCACAAGAAACTGAATATTACAGCCGTTGCGCTTTCAACAATTTTCCTGCTTAGCTATGTGCTTTTCCATTCCTTCGGAGTCGAAACACATTATGGTGACATGAACCACGATGGATTGGTAGATTCGGCGGAAAAAGCAGCAGCGGGCAACCTGAGAGGGATTTATTTTGTGATACTGATCACCCACATCGTACTGGCAGCCATTGTTTTGCCTTTGGTTTTACTATCTTTGTACCGCGGGTTGACAAACCAGGTAACCCTTCACCGTAAAATTGTTCGTTGGTCGTATCCGGTCTGGTTATATGTAACAGTAAGTGGTGTAGTTGTTTACCTGATGATTTCTCCGTATTACAATTTCTAAGCAATGAAAAAGCTGTTGATTTTATTTCTTCTTTTTTCAACTTTCACTGTTTCTCAATCCAATGCCCAGTGTGCGATGTGCAGGCGTATTGCTCAAACCAATTATGAACAGCAGGACCAGATTTCAAAGGGAAAGGAACTGAAGCGTGGGAAAAGCCTAAACAATGGGATACTCTACCTGCTATCAGTACCTTACCTCATAGGCAGTGTAGGCGCTTTGGTATGGTGGAAGAACAGGCGGAAATCCTAACACAAAATGTGCAGATTTGCAAATAGGTTTCGTAAACTATTTCGAATTCTGTAATTATCCTTTTTCTATTAACTATAATTATTCATATCCCATATGGAGGTTGCCACTATCGGGCTGTTCATTTGCACTCCCGATACCTATCGGGCGGCATATTTGCACACATCTGCACATCAGGATTTACAGTGGCATTAAACTTTGGCACATTCTTTTAGTTCAACTGGAAATTTAATTCCCATTGATTATGAAAAAGATCATTCTGTTTATGATAGCATTGTTGAGTAATATCCTCATCAATACAGTGACTGTGGATGCACAGGTAATCGTTAAGATCAGACCTGAAACTCCACGTGTTGTTGCCCGGCCTGCCATGCGCGGACGTGGAATGGTTTGGATCGAACCTGAATGGTATTGGAATAAGCACCAAAGAGCGTATGCATGGAGAGAAGGAAGGTGGATGAAACCAAGACATCATGCAGAATGGGTTCCCGGGCATTGGATTGAAGCGCATGAAGGATATAACTGGACTCCCGGTTATTGGGGAAGAAGAAGGTAGTGTGTACTTTTTGTATTCTATGTGGCCTATGTGTTTAACGGTTTTCTCATCTCATTGTGTTTAACAGCCATTCAACACATAGGAACATAGATAGCATAGAAAGCCATGTCATTAAAAGTCGTATAAGATTTAAAAATCATTTGGATTAAGTCAATCTCTTTTTATTTTTTCTGTTCAGTACACTGAATCCCACTGCTGTTAGTACGCTTAGAACGATTAAGAAATAAAACATACTATCAAACCCATATTTCCCTGCAATGCCCAATCCAAGTGATGGAGCCAGGATGTTTGCAATTCCGTATGCCATTGAATACAAAGCCATGTATTGTCCTTTTCTTTCCTTAGGGGAAGCCGACAAGGCATGATTCATCATAAATGGCATCGCAAAAATTTCTGATAGCGTAATGATTACTGTATACATAACCGCCCATACCAGCAATGCATTTCCATTTTGCAGTATGAAATAGGAAACAGGAATACACAACGTTCCGATGATTACATAACGGAACAGCTTTTTCTTTTTTTCAAGATGTGAAATCAACGGCATCTCAATCACCACAACCAAAAAACCATTGAGTGCCAGCAGCAACCCGATTGTTCCTTCTGTGTAATGACATTCCCTGCTGAAGAATTGCGGGATGCTCGCGAATAGCTGGAAGAAACAAATACCATAAAGTGATACCAGGAAAATAAAAAACAAATAACCCTTGTCACGGTAGGCGGAGGTCTTGCTGTTTTGCAATACAGGATTGTGATGCCTGTTCTTTTCCGATGTGTGTTTGGGTAAAGTGAAATACAACATCCCTGCTGCAGCAAATGAAGTGAAGGCGTCAATTACAAAAAGCCATTTATAACCAAGAAGCATGGCAATTAATCCACCTATTGCCGGTCCGACTGAGAATCCAAGGTTAATCGCAAGACGCGCCAATGAAACAGACCTGGTTAAATTTTGCGGATTGCTGTAAGATGCAATGGCAGCAGAATGTGCAGGGCGGAACATGTCAGATGCGAATGCATACAGGAAAATAACAAGCGACAGATAAAATTGTGTGGATACCACAAGGAGAAGCAGTAAAATCAGCCCGCTGCCAATCAGCGAAATCAACATGATGTCATAAAAGTTCTTCCTGTCTGTGAGCCAACCGCCCGCATAGGAACCAAGTACGCTTCCAAAGCCATAGAAACTCATGATCAAGCCTGCCTGGCCAATACTGAAATGAAGGTCTTTGGTGAGATAAAGCGAAGTGAAAAGCAGCACCATGCTTCCGCTCCTGTTGATGAACATTGCAAAGGCAAGTATCCATGCATTGCGTTGCAGGTTGGAAAAACTATCCCTGTAAATAAGCAGCAGGCGTTTCATTGTTAGGCGGTAAAAATAGAATTAGTTGAGAAATGGAGAGGTGTTGTTATTTACGGATGTCAGCCTAATTAAAGTTCCCTCGCTTTACTCGGGATGGCCACGCATCATTAAATAATGGGAGATTGAAGACTTCCGAATTATTTCGAAACGCGTTATCTCCCACCCTTAATAATAATAACTGTCATCCCGAGCTCGCCGAGGGATATCTCTTCATTAAAGGTTCTCAGATTTTTCGCTTTCGCCCGCCTACAACCTTGAAGTATTATTGCGAGGCAAATTTTTACTTCCCCAAATTCCGCCTATTATATTCTTCTATCCCGGGCAAAATGAGAAATCTCTTTCTATCAATGGCCTTCAGATTTCTGAACTCTCATGTTCTAGGCCAAATGTTTATAGATGAAACTCTATTTTTTCTATTTACTGTCAACTGTCAACTGTCAACTGTCAACTGTTGACTGTAGACTGTTGACTGTTGACTGTTGACTGTTGACTGTAGACTGTTGACTGTAGACTGTTGACTGTAGACTTCTCTCTTGTTCATTACGCCCCAAAAAATTACTTTTACACTCCATGCAACTCAGGAACATATTCGATAAAAAAGTACTCCGGAAGAAACTCCAGGAGGAGTCTTTCAAGCGGGTAACCCTATCCTTTTATCGCTATGTAATTCTTGAAAATATTGAACCCTTTCGCGATGAGCTTTACCTGGAATTCCAGAAATTAAATGTGTTTGGGAGGATATACATTGCAAGAGAAGGGATCAATGCACAGTTATCAGTACCTGAACATAATTTCGAAGCATTCAGAAATCTGATTGATGGCATTCCCCAATTTGAACAGGTCCCTTTTAAAATTGCTGTGGATGATGACGGCAAATCATTTTACAAACTGATTGTCCGCATCAAAAATAAAATTGTCGCTGATGGACTGAAAGATGATGCTTTTGACGTCACCAATGTCGGAACACACCTTACCGCCAAAGAATGGAATGAAGCGATGAATAATCCCGACACTGTTGTTGTGGATATGCGGAACCATTATGAAAGTGAAGTAGGACATTTCGGTGGGGCCATCCTCCCTGATGCAGATACTTTCAAACAGGAATTACCATTGGTAGTAGATCTGCTGAAAGATCAAAAAGATAAAAAAATATTATTGTACTGTACCGGAGGAATTCGTTGCGAGAAAGCAAGTGCTTACATGCGCCATGAAGGTTTCCAGGACGTGAACCAGCTTTATGGCGGCATCATTGACTATGCAAGGCAAGTGAAAGCCGAAGGTCTGGAAACTAAATTCATCGGGAAAAATTTTGTTTTTGATGACCGCCTCGGAGAAAAAATTACCGAGGATGTGATCAGCGTGTGCCACCAGTGTGGAAATTCCTCCGACAGGCATGTAAATTGCGCCAATGATGATTGTCACCTGCTTTTTATTCAATGTGAATCGTGTTCAGTAAAAATGAATGGCTGTTGCACACCTGCGTGCATGCATATTATTTCACTCCCAATGGAAGAACAAATAAAACTGCGCAAAGGAAAAGTAAAACATGAATCACATGCAGTTTACAAAAGCCGGCTGAGACCGAACCTGAAGAAAATTTTAAATTCGAAATAGGCACCTTAATTCAATTACAATTCTAAATCTAAATCTAAATCTAAAT
>JBDTTM010000027.1:0-19122 GCA_039930605.1 Bacteroidota bacterium | reverse complement strand
TTGTTGCCGCTCATGTCCTGCGCATCTCCGGTAAAAGGATAACAGGCAGTCAACAAGCTATCGAGCGCCACTTGAGCATCAGAAGTGATTGATAACAGAATAAAAGTCAGGAAAAAGAGAAGCTTCAGTTTGTTCATAAGTTAATTTCCCCGGGATTTGATAAATTTAATCCGGGTTATTTTTTCTTCCATTTTTATTTCAAGCCAGTAAATGCCGGGAGGAAGAAGCCGGCAGTCGATAGTATGTAGCCGGCAGTCTCCTGCCATATAAATTCGCTCTCCAAGAACATTGTAAATGGAAATGAAGTTGGAATTTCTATTTGTGATCCCAATAGCTAACGAGAGTGGATATTGAATTGTGAATTCATTTTCAACCGGATTAGGAAATATTGTTAGCTGGCCATTGCCTACTGCTCCCTGTATTCCTGCAACTACATCAAATATTGCTGCTTCTACTTCACAACCATTCGCATCAGTAGCGACTACGTTAAAGTTGCCGCTTTCTGTTGCTACATAAGAATAGTCAGTTGCTCCTGCAACAGCTATTCCATTGTGATACCATTGGTAACTCACTGCTCCCGCGATGGAAAATAATGTATCCCCGCTCTGTGAAATTCCCTGCGGGGAAGGGAAAGGATAAACAGTGATGTAATTGGGAAGAACCAAAGTATCACTGCCGTTTACATTGGTTGCAATAAGCTGCACATCATAATTTCCGGGGATATTGTAGCAAATAGTAGTCGGATTGACATCTGTGCTCGTAACAGGATTCGCGCCCTGGAATGTCCAGAGATAGCTGGATCCATAACTGGAGAGATTCATGAAATCAGTGCATGTACCTGGACAAACATGATGTGGAGCCGAAAAAAGAGCCACTGGTATAATGGGGTTACTGAAATAACTTGTCATAAAATTAGGAAGTCCGTATTCACTTATTTTACCTGCGAGATAAACGCCTGTATCAACAAAGTTGCAGGCAACGCCGAGTGTTTCGGGATCATTCACAACCCCGATATAATTGTTATTCAGTTCACCAGCATATATTTTCCGATCAGGACCTAACTGGAGACTGCCAAAATAACTCCCGGTATAAGCGCCAACATTCACAGCACTTGCGGCAATAGCAGCAGCATTTCCAAGGCTCAGATCAAATTGAAGTAGTATGCCGCCACCCGGATCATAAGCACCATAAAGAAATCTACCTGATGGAGAAAATTCAACAGAAAAAGGATTACTCCAATTGGCATTGTTCAATTGCATAACATTTGAAAGTATGCCGGTAGCATTATCAAAGTCGTAAACTTCGAAAAAGGTTAAGGCCTGGAGTGGACACGCAAGTCTGTCGCCGGCAGGTGAAAATTTCATACTTGCCTGCAGGCTATTGCTGTTTTGATTTGCCCCGATTGAAGTAATAACAGGAGCAGAAACTCCAGCCGCTGTAACAAGATACGCATAGAAGTCGCTGCTGTTTGCCAGATGAGCCATCACCCACACATCATTTCCATTTGCATGGAACGTACCGGTGAGATGTTCACAGGCTGGAGTAACCAACTGGATATTTTTGACAGACACATCACCCAATCCACCTTGCAGCGACATGTCAACGATTGAATAAGAAAGACCATTGAGGCCACCAACGGCATCAGTTGTGAAAATATAAAAATCATTCACAGATCCCGGCTTTTTGACAATCATTGCAGATTGGGATGAAGAAGTATGTCCGTTCAGACCAAAACCATTTGGCATGATTATGTGATTTTTATTGTACACATTAATTCCATTGGTATAAAAAAGCAACAATCCATTTGCATCGCTGATAGAAGAGCAACCTTCGTCTGTGTACATGGCGCCATTGGTGACAGCTACCGGAGATCCGGAAGTGAAATCAAGTCCTGCATGATCCCCAAAATACCAGTGATAAGCTTCCTTTTGTGCTTGAGAAACAAATGCATAAAAGATTAAAAATATGAATGTGATTTTTTTCATGACATTAAAAATTAATTTTTAGAGGACTTTTTTTTTATAAAAATAACAGCTACTGCTTGACAAACCTTGAACGTAAAGTTTTATCGCCGGAAGATAATTCAATCATGTAAACTCCTTTCGACAAAGAATGAACATCTAACCCGAAAGGGAGTTGGGAAATGGGTCCGGGTACCATAATAATTTTGCCCGGCATATCGTAAATCAATATCTTATTTATAGTCCCGATGTTTCTTGAATTTCTGCCGACAATCAGCTTATCGATAACAGGATTCGGATAAACATCAACTTTCAGATCTACCGCTTCGAATGTAATAGTCGCAACAACATCAAAGATCGCAGCCTCGACTTCGCATCCATTGATGTCAGTTGCGACAATATTGTAATCACCACTCTCCTGTGCTACATAATAATAGTTTGTGGCTCCCTGGATCACTATTCCGTTGTGGTACCATTGATAACTCACGGCACCTGCCATGGCAAAAAGCGTATCACCGCTTTGTGAAATTCCCTGAGGCGCCGGATATGGATAAACGGTTATAAAATTTGACAACATCAAGGTATCGCTTCCATTCACATTGGTGGCGACCAGCATGACACTATACTGTCCCGGCGTATTGTAACAGATATTCTGCGGATCGACATCCGTACTTACTGATGGAGTCGCACCCGGAAACGCCCACTGGTAGGTGGTTGCGTTTGTTGAATGATTTATAAAATTAGTGCAGGTTCCCGGACAAATATGATTCGGCGCAATGAAAGCCGCTGATGGTAGCGTAGTACAAAGTGATGGAAACACATGCCCGGGAAGCCCGATACCACAGGAATTGCCTCCCAAATTAATTGTACCCTGGTTAAAGTTGCATGCAACACCAAGTGCATTCGGATTGTTTATCACAGAAAGACTGAGAGCGCCTTCCACTGTCAGGTATATTTTTTGGTCGGGGCCGATCTGGATATCACCAACGGAACCACCCACAGTACCGATTGTTATTTCTGATGCCTGGATGGCCGCAGTATTTCCGGCAGTCAGGTCAAATTGGTAAATATTTGCTCCCCAGTCAGCGCCGTAAAATTTAGTTCCGTCAGGTGAAAATTCACACGCATAAATGGTACTTAAAGCAAGGGGTGCAAGCAAAGCCATATTGCTTACGGTTCCAGTGGCATTGTCAAAATCGTACAATTCAAAATTGCTGGAAACTCCTGTGGTACCATAATTCGCAATGGCAATTTTATTATTGAGGGAAGACGCTTTCATGTAACCCACTCCGCTGCCATTGGCAAAGTCATAAAAAACTCCGCAATTTGAAATTACAGGAGGGTGAATTCCACCTGCATCAATCATCCAGGCATAAAACAATGGATTGAATTGTCTTGCTACGAGCCACACACAACCGTTTGTAGAAGGAATGACAGCGCATTGTTCTGTTACAGAATCCAAGAGGGAAATATTCTTTGTGGCAGTTACATCACCGAATCCCCCATTCAAAGACATGTCAACAATTGAATAATACATATCCCCAAAGCTGGATATTGCCGGACAAGTAAAGAGATAGTATTGATTTGGATTTCCTGTTACAGGAATAATCGTTGCCGACTGCGTAGATGATGGATCACCGAGTAGGAAATTCCCATTCGGCATGACGAGGTGATTCCGTTGCCAAACTGTTATTCCATCAGTATAAAAAAGGAGGTTGCCTGTTGCATCAGAAACCGCTGCCACTCCTTCACGCTGCAACGTTTGACCACCATTGATGGAAACCGGTGCGCCTGAATTAAAATCCAGTCCGGCTCCGTATCCAAAATGCCAGATATTATTTTCGCCCTGGCCGAAAGAATTTAATGCAACTAAAACAAAAGCAATCAAAGAGATCTTTTTCATGATTTAATTAAATTATTCCCGGCTACTGATAAATAGACTTAATAAATTTGACTCTCATCAATTTTCCATCAGTATTTATTTCAAGCCAGTATATGCCCGGAGGGAGAAAGCTACAGTTGACAGTTGGCTGCCGGGAATCAACAGCCATGAAGACTTTATCTCCTATCACATTGAATATCGAAATATCAGTGTTGGATCCATTGATGTTTTCTAAATTTCGGATGGTGAGCTGATCATAAACAGGATTCGGAAATATTGCGAGCTGACTATTGCCTGCAGTAAACGGGATTTCGGCAACCACATCAAAAATCGCAGCTTCCACCTGGCATCCGTTTACATCTGTTGCAACAACATTGAAATTCCCACTACCGGTGGCGGTATAAAAGTAATCCGTTGCTCCATTGATAAGTGTTCCGTTGTGATACCATTGGTAATTCACTGCTCCCTGGATCGCAAACAATGTATCTCCGGATTGCGTAATTCCTTGCGGTGAAGGATAAGGCAACACAGAAATATAGCCCGGAATTGTGAGCGTATCAGTACCACTGGCATTGGTAGCAATAATAGTTACGTCATAACTGCCGGGCGAATTATAGCAAATGTGTAACGGGTTGAGATCTATACTCACAGATGGATTCCCGCCGGGGAACAACCACTGCACGGAAGTCGCGTTGGTTGCGAGGCTGATAAAATCTGAACAGGTGCCGGGACAAATAACGTTTTCATCTGTAAACATTCCCGCATCAGGCAACGCAGTAAGTGAATCACAAAAATGTGTTTTGAGATTCATATCCTCCAGGGCAAAATCAAATCCGAGATAGGCCGCTCCTACCTGTGAAAGCGCAATTGTAATTGATGTTGTGTTGGCGAGCGTAGTGAAAACATAATTGAAAGGTGTCCATACGTATACAGGTGGCACATTGGTGTTTGCTGCTGGAAGCAAACCTGTTGTGCCTGTAAAAAGTACATTTCCCAACTGGTCAGTAACTGTGGTTAGTAATTCCGGCATAACGAAAGTATGGTTCACATCAAGATTAGTCATGAGATATGAAAAAGTATATGCTGATGAAGGAAAAACATTGCTGAGATTTTCACTCCAGACGACTGTTCCGGCAACCAGGTCGCCATCACACATAAAAAATGGAGTTGAATCAGGAGAAATTCCTGCCCAATTACCGTTGTGAACAACAGCATTTGTATCAATAGTATATTGTGTAGGATTTAATGTCCCTGTGGGTACGTAAATCAGGCTGTTGGTGAATCCAATATTGTAATTATTGAAATCTCCATTTACCAGCAGGTTCACAACAGAAGAAGGATATACATTAATATACCCTGCAATAAATAATGTATTACTTCCTGATGCATTTGAAACAGTAAGTGATACAAAATAAGTCCCTGAGGTATTGTAGCAGATACCTGAAGGATTTTGTTGCGTTGAAGAAGAGATGGAAGCGCCCTGGAAACTCCATGTCCAGCTTGTTGGACTGTTATTTGAAAGATCAGTGAAACTGATGCATTGACTTTCGCAAATAGAAGTATTATTCGCAACAAAATTTGCAATTGGAATTGCTGAAGAAGCAGCTGCATATTCTGAGTCAAAGTCAAAGGCAACGGCAAGAAAAAGAAAAAGTATAATTTTAAATTTCACAGGGGAAAGGATTTACTAACGAATGGCAGATTTGATGAATTTAGCTCTATGAATATTATTGTCGATTTCTATTTCAACCAGGTACATTCCCGGAGGAAGAAGTCGGCAGTCCAAATCAATTGGCATCCCGATAGCTATCGGGAGACAGTTAGTCCCGATGCTTCGGGACAAAGGAACAGCCAAAACCTGTTCGCCTACTAGATTGGATATTGAAATTGAATTCAGCATTGCCCGATTGGCATTACCATAGATATATTTTATCTTTATATTATCCGTTACCGGATTTGGATAGATTTCCAATTCCCCACTGTTGCTGCCTGCGCCAGATTGTATTCCCGCGACCACATCAAATATCACCGCCTCCACTTCACATCCGTTTAAATCAGTGGCTACAACATTGTAACTTCCGTATTCGGATGCTACATAAAAATATTCTGTTGCTCCGGGAATGAGCACTCCGTCATGATACCATTGATAATTTAACGCACCCTGGTTTGCTATGAGCGAATCTCCGTTTTGCATAATTCCCTGCGCAGCCGGATATGGATAAACTGTAATGAAATTAGGAAGCATCAAAGTATCAGACCCAATTGTGTTTGAAGCAATGAGCATCACATCATATTGACCGGGAGAATTGTAACAGATTCCGAATGGATTCAAATCAACAGAAGTTGATGGGTTAGCGCCGGGGAAACTCCATAGATAAGAAGTGGCATTGAGGGAAATGTTATTGAAGTTGGTACACGTTCCAGGACAGATGTGGTTGGGTGCATTAAATAAAGCAACCGGCAATGCTGATTGTGAAAACAATCCCTGGAAAAAATTGGGTAAGCCATAAGCACAACTGGTGCCGGGGGCGAGTGGAATAAAATCATCCACAAAATTGGAAAGTAGTCCGGCAGAATCAGGATCGTTGATCACACCCAGGAAAGGACTCGCTGATCGCTTAGCGAGATAAATTTTTTTGTCAGGCCCCAATTGCAATGCTGCACATGCTGAATTTGCATTTGCAATTATCATTTGCGAGGCAGCAATCGCAGCAGCAGATCCTGCGTTCAAATCCCACTGAATAATCAATGCAGGATTTTCCTCCGTCGCATAAAGTTTGGAGTCATCAGGAGAAAATTCAAGTCCATAAGCTTCTGAGATACCATTAAAAGAAATCGGGTTGGAAGGTATTCCTGTGCTGTTGTCAAAATCCAATACTTCAACAAGGTCCATGTTGATGGTACAGGCATACGCCAATTTCTGTCCGTTATGCGAACCTTTCATGTAACCGGCAAAACCAAGCACACTCTGATGTACAGTTCCAACAGATGTGATAATAGGAACCGGATTAACACCACCGGCGGTAAGCAGGAATGAATAAAAATTATTGGTATTGAACTCATGACCTATTACCCAGATATCAGTTCCATTTGCATGATAAACAGCAGTTACTTTCTCAGTAGAATTCGTGAACATGGGCGTGTTTTTTGTTGTTACATCTCCGAAACCTCCCTGCAAATTCATATCTACAATACTAAAGCACATATCACCGACACCCCATGTAGGAGTCGTAAAGATGTAATACGTAGTATTGCTTCCCGGCGCACGGACAATGATTGCTGCCTGCGCAGAATTATTGTCACCAAGCAAACCGAAACCATTCGGCATCTGAATATTTGAACGGTTCCACACCATTGATCCATTGGTATAAAATAATGTAGCTCCGGAAGTATCACAAATGGATGCACATCCTTCCAGTTGATTCATTGCACTGCCATTGAAGGCAACAGGTGAACCGCTGTTAAAATCGACCCCAGCATTGTTTCCAAAGTACCACATGTTCGCTTCCTTCTGGGCAAAACCATTTTGGAACAAACAAAATACAAAACCAATCAGCAGTAATTTCAATTTCATAAACATCAGATTATACTCTTGTTAATTGTTATCAGACTTTAAAAAATTTTTGTAAACTTTTTTATCTCCGGAAGTGATTTCAAGAAAGTACATGCCCGGAGGAAGAAGTTGACAGTCTATCTGCCAAAGGACAGATTCGCCCGGGCGAGCAGACGACAGTCGAAGGTCAACATACGTGAAGATTTCCTCACCCATCACATTATGTATTGAAATGTCATAGTTTGACATATCCCGAAAGCCATTGGAAGTAAATCCTGAATTATCAATCGTTAATTTATCGATAACAGGATTTGGATATATTACAAACTGTTCACTACTGACAGCATTTTGTAATCCCGCTACAACATCAAATATCCCCGCTTCAACTTCACATCCATTCTGATCAGTTGCCACTACATTATAATTCCCGCTTTGAGTGGCTACATAAAAATAATCTGTTGCACCTGCGATTATGTTACCAGCGAAATACCACTGGTATGAAACTGCACCCTGGTTTGCGGTTAACGTATCACCGCCTTGTGCAATTCCCTGTGGCGCCGGGTAGGGATATACGGTAATGTAGTTATTTAATTGCAGCGTATCACTTGTCGTTGCATTGCCGGCAATTAGCGTTACTGCATAAACGCCGGGAGAATTGTAACAGATGTTGGTTGGATTCACATCCGTACTTGTTGAAGGATTTGCTCCGGGAAATGTCCACAGAAATGTAGTCGCATTCACAGAAATATTATTAAAGTTCGTACAGGTGCCAGGACAAATGTGATTCGGAGCACTGAATGCTGCTACTGGCGGTATGTTCACGCATTGATCAGGCGTGTACTCCCAGAAATCAACCTGGTAAACACCATTATCGCCCAATCCAAAATATCCTTTCTGGCCGATAGAAAAAGATGGACAATCATCACGAAGTCCGTTTGGTGTATTCGCTTTTTGTAACCACTGATCAAGTATAGGATTGTATTCCCAAAAATCATTCATCAACGGACCGTCTCCCCCGCTTCCTAAATAGGCCCTGTCACAAATCACGAAAGCTGTTGCGTCCACCCGACCCATTGCCGGCAGATCTGCTTTTTGAACCCATTGATTTGAAACAGGATCATATTGCCACAGGTCATTTAAATTACTTCCGGTACAGAAATATCCTTTGCCACTGATTGCAAAGCCAACGCCTTGGATCCTCGTGACAGGACAAGAACTTTTTTGCGTCCATGTATCTGTTGGTTGATCCCACTCCCAAAAATCAGGTGTATTCATTCCACATCCAATGTATCCTTTTGTCCCAATTGCGAAGCCACATGCGAATCCACGCGCACCGATGATACTTGATTTTTGAGTCCAGGTATTTGTGCCAGGATCATATTCCCATAAATCATCCAATAATGGATACGCGCCAGTGCCGACATATCCTTTGTCGTTGATCGTAAATACGACTGCACCGTACCGGCCAGGGCCAGGAAGATCTGCAAGCTGCGTCCATGCATTCATTCCAGGATCATATTCCCAGAGATCAGTATTATAAATACCATTATCTCCACAGGTCACGTAACCTTTACTTCCAATTGAAAATCCTGAAGCCAGTTGTCTCCCGGCCGCGGGAAAGTTGGCAAGCTGTGTCCAGTAGTCCGCAAACACTGATGAAGCAATGCCTAAAACAAAAACTAGTGCTACAATTTTTTTCATGATCCTGTGAGTTTAATTCTTAAGTAGTTTAGTCCTGAAAATATGATTGCCGGTTTTGATTTCAAGCCAATACATACCGGCGGAAAGAAGTCTGCAGTCTATCCCTTCATGCAATAGGCGGTTGGTAACAGGCAAAGTAACAGCCACAACCCGCTCCCCCAATGCATTGTAAATTAAAATTGAATTTATTATTTCCTGATTGCTATTCAAATCCAGAATCATTAATTTATTCTCAACTGGATTAGGATAAATTTCAAACTCATTACTGCTACTTACTGCCACTTGTATTTCTGCTGCCACATCAAAAATTGCTGCTTCCACTTCACAGCCATTTACATCTGTTGCAACTATATTGTAATTTCCGCTTTGTGCTGCCACATAAAAATAATCTGTAGCTCCCGGAATAATATTTCCGCCATAAAACCATTGGTAACTTGTAGCACCGGGGTTCGCATATAAAGTGTCCCCACCCTGAGAAATTCCCTGTGGCGAAGGGTATGGATAAACAGTTATGAAATTATTCAACACCAGCGTATCACTTCCAATGGCATTAGAAGCAATCAATGACACCGTATAATTTCCAGGCGTGTTATAACATATCTGTGTAGGATTTGCATCTATACTCGTTCCCGGATTTGCCCCCTGGAAAGTCCACAAATACGAAGTCGCATTATGAGATAAATTATTAAAATCTGTACATGTTCCGGGGCAGATATGATTCGTACCATTGAACAAGGCCAACGGTTGCTGATTGTAAACCGGGTAAACAAAATTTGTAATTCCGATACTGCAAGCCCCTCCATTTAAGTTGACTGCATTTTGTACATAATTACACATTGCCCATGCGCTGTCCGGATCATAGATGGCAGAAACATAATTCCAGCCGGTAAGCACAAGATAAATATTACTGTCGGGCCCAATTTGCATATCACCCACGGCGGCAGGTGTATTTGCAATCAATTGCCCTACCGGAGCAGCCTGTTGAAGATCGAATTGGTAAATTAAATTTGTATTGTAACACCCGCCATACATATACCTTCCTCCCGGAGAAAAACAAACAGAATATGCATTGACATAGTTGGGACTTGTAAGATAAAGTGGATTTGATAAAATGCCTGTTGACTTATCGAAGTCATATAATTCGTATCCCGATAGGTTACCCCACAATGCAGCAGCAATTCTTGTCCCATCCAATGTACAATGCATGGTGCCGACATCATTATTGACTGACCAGAACTGTCCAACGTTCGTTATAACCGGAACAGGATTCACACCGCCTGAAGTAACGAGATAAGAATAAAAAGCATCTGTAAAAGATTCATGGACAACTACCCAAACGTCATTGTTGTTGGTGTGGCGGATGCCGATCATTTTTTCACCAAAGATTGTTCCGGAAGACAATGGTGTATTCAGTACTGATACATCACCCAATCCACCATTGAGGTTTAAGTCAACGGTCGAAAAGTGCAACCCATTGGGTCCATTTTGCAAATCAAGTGTAAAGACATAGAATATAGCTGTGCTGCCAGGTTGCTGAACGATCAATGCACCCTGTGAAGTAGTATATGAACCAATCAGCATGCTTCCGTTAGGGAAAATTAAATTGTTTTTATCATGGATCGTATTTCCATCTGTATAAAAAAGCAGGTTACCATTGATATCAGAAATACTGGAGCATCCTTCCTGGTAAGTTGTACTCATTGAAGTATTAAACACCAGCGGACTACCGTTATTAAAATCCATGCCTGCATCTGCAGGGAAACACCAATTGTTGATTTCCTTTTGCGCATAAGATGCTTCCAGGTTTAGCGCTGTTGAGAATACAAACAAGAGAAAATATTTTTTCATCAGGTAATGTTTTAAAAACGATAGAATTACTGAAAGAAATTGATATTACTTTTTCAGAAATTTTGAATGAACCATTTTATCACGCAAGATAAATTCAATCCAGTAAACGCCGGGCGGAAGAAGTCTGCAGTCAACTTCAATTGGCAGTTGGCAGTTTACAGTTTGCAATGGAACAGCCAAAACTCTCTCACCAATTGAATTATAAATAACAATTGAGCCAATGTCCAAACGATTGCTATTCTCATACAAATCATGAATCATTAATTTATTCTCAACAGGATTTGGAAATATTGCCAATTGCATATTGCCTATTGCCAACTTGACTTCTGCTATCACATCAAATATCGCTGCTTCCACTTCACATCCATTGGCGTCTGTTGCAACAACATTATAATTACCACTTCCTTGCGCTACATAAAAATATTCTGTTGCACCAGGAATCAAATTTCCACCCTGGTACCATTGGTAGGAAATAGCACCTGCATTTGCAAACAGTGTATCACCACTTTGTGTAATGCCTTGAGGTGCCGGGTAAGGATACACTGTAATATAATTTTGAAGCAATAAAGTGTCGATGCCATTCGCATTGGTCGCAATGAGCATTACATCGTATTGCCCCGGTGAATTATAACAGATTACAGATGGATTTATATCTGTGCTTACTGCAGGGGTGCCACCTGAAAAAAACCATTGGTATGAAGTAGCATACACCGAATGGTTTGTAAAGTCGGTGCATGTACCGGGACAAATATGATTTGGAGATGCAAACAACGCAGTTGGCTGGACATTTGAATTCCCGTAAGCCATAATCCATGCCCACATGGAATTATCCGGTGAAGATCCGAAACCGCCAAAATGTTCGAACTGAACATCAAATGAAGTAGTCATATTGGGGACAAGCGATTTCATATCACTCAAAGCATCATTGCCATGCATTGCCTGGTCTGCCGAATCTCCATTCAAACCAAAAAGTGTGTTATTCTCGTAATAGAAACTTCCGGCTGTTCCTGCGCATAAACTTGCCGGATTATTTGGATCACCACCGCCAATATCACCCAAAAGTGTTGATGCAACAGTAATATTTTCACCATCTGTTGATGAGTCGCACATGTACCCTGCATGCATGGCAAACCCTACAGGTACCAGCGTATCAATCGGGTGAACCAGGTTCAGCGTGTATTGCTCCGTAACAATGAAATCAAGTGTCTTTAAAAATATAACTGTATTCACCATTGGCAATGCGTTGTTTTCATAAGCAACATAGAGATAAAAGTCAGTGAAGAAATTTGCTCCGCTGCCTCCCTGTGAATAAGAAATATTATAGGTGTTTACTGCCGGGCTTATTTGTGAAGTAATGTCAATTGCATGAACTGCTGAAAGGCCTCCATACAAACTACAGTTGAACGCCGGCGTGGCCTGGTTGCTGGCATCAAAGGTCAGAAGCAAAGCATTCAGTGTTACTGTAAATGCTGCGGCAGGGCCAAGCCTTCCGGCAATTAAATATGCTTTCCGTATTGTACTTGCCGGATCAATATGCAGATTGATAACACCGTTGCCGGTGCCACTCACCCCTGTGGAAAAAGAACCGCCTGTAACTCCTCCCTGGAACTGATCTTCGTATAACGTGACCTGGGCTGTTACAGAAAATAAAATACTATAAAAGTATAAGGAAAGGGCAACTGTTTTTTTCATTCGAATTAAGTATTGTGTTCAACGATTTGGAATTTTTCGCGAACCGAAATGATTTACTGTTTTACAAACCTGGAACGATAGGAAGTTGAATTGTTACTTACTTCAATCCAGTAGGAACCGGCTGAAAGTAATTCGCAGTCAACAGTATTTTCAGAAGTTCCTGTTGCAATAAATACTTTCTCTCCAATCATATTGTAAATTGAAATATTAAACTTTTCGCCGTTAGAGAATCCGGATTTCAGAATTGTGATATTTTCCAAGACCGGGTTAGGGAATATTTCCAACTCTTGACTGCCGCTTCCTTCTTCCGGTTGTATTTCTGCTACCACATCAAATATCACTGCTTCGACTTCACAACCATTTTGATCTGTTGCCACTACATTGAAACTCCCGCTTTGAGTTGCAACATAAAAATAATCTGTTGCTCCGGGGATTAAATTACCATCATAGTACCATTGGTAATTGACAGCACCCTGGTTTGCAAATAATGAATCGCCACTTTGTGCAATTCCCTGTGGGGCAGGATATGGATATACAGTAATGAAATTAGGCAACGTGAGCGTGTCACTGCCATATGCATTGGTTACAATCAAGGATACACTATACTGCCCGGGTGAATTATAACAGATCTGCATAGGATTGGCATCAGTACTTACTCCCGGGTTGGCTCCTGCAAAACTCCATTGGAAGGTACTGGCATTTATAGAAAGGCTGGTAAAGTCAGTACATGTCCCCGGACAAATATGATTAGGCGCAGAAAAAATTGCTACGGGCGGTCCGCTGTTTAACATGCTTAGTTGGTTCGGTAGTCCCAATGCAGAACTTCCAATGAGTGGTATTGCACCCGAAACATAGTTGCAGCCTGCTCCTAATATATTCGGGTCGTTGATCACACTTAAAGTGGACACAAAATACCCGGCGAGGTAAATTTTTGAATCAGGTCCCAATTGCAATGCCCAGATATCATTGCTGATGTAAGTCTTGGATGTAATAATACTTACAGAATCATGAATGGTAATATCATACTGACTTGTCTGAATGTCATCAGCTGTATAAAGTATATTACCATCCGGAGAAAATTCAACTCCATAAGCCTGTATTCCATTGGTGGATGCAAAACTGACAGGTGCCGTTACCACACCTGTAGCCGTACTAAAACTGTCGAGTTCAAACATAAACAGGTAGCGCATTGCATGAGCAAGCTGATGGCCGTCAGGCGAAAATTTCATGTAACCTATTTCTACCCCACTGAGGAAAGAATAAATTGTTCCACACGATGAAATGACCGGTGCACTTAAGCCGGCAGATGTAAGCAGGTATGCAACAAAATTATTCGTGCCGAGTTCGTGACCAAGCACCCATATGTCAATGCCGTTATTGTGTTTCGTTGCACATACTTTTTCTGCACAAGGCGTAAAAAGCTGAACATTCCTGGTAGTGACATCACCAAACCCGCCCTGCAAATTCATGTCAACAATTGAATAGCAAAAACCGAGCGCACCCTGTGCCTCCGCAGTCGTGAAAATATAATAGATCCCAGGTGTTTGAGGCTGCCCAACAATCAGCGCAGATTGTGTTGAAGATGCGCCTCCATTCAGTCCTGTGCCATTCGTCATGGCAACATGATTTCTGTTCCACACGGTAACGCCATCAGAATAAAATAAAAGATTTCCCGAAGCATCAGCAATGCTTGAACTCCCTTCTGTGGTATTCACCTGTGATGATGTCGCAACTGGTGCTCCGGAATTAAAATCCAGTCCGGCGAGATTTCCAAAACACCATTGATTATTTTCTCCCTGGCCATTACAATAGATGGCAACCAAAAGGGAAATAGAAACGAGTAGATTTTTTTTCATATAAATAATTTATTACCTGCATTGTCTTCGCTAAAGAATGATCCCAGAAATTGCACTGAAGAATACATTCAGCGAAACAAAGCCGATGAGGGCGCGATTAGAAATTTTGTAGTTACAATTCGAGATCCTCCCGATACTTTTAACCAGTATAGTCCCGAAGAAAATTCAGATATATTAATTTCAATTTTGTTTTTCATTGGGGTTGATTCAATTCTTGCATCGTAAACCAGTTCTCCATTTGCAGAGAATATTTCCACGGTCGATAATCCTTCCCGGAATAATGAGGATACTATTTGCAGCTTATCACGAACCGGATTCGGATAGATTTTCAACTCCCCACTGCTGCTTCCTCCAGCAGTTTGTATTCCTGCCACCACATCAAATATCGCTGCTTCCACTTCGCAGTTGTTTGCATCGGTCGCCACAACATTGTAATTACCGCCTTCAGTTGCCACATAAAAATAATCCGTAGCCCCCTGGATCTGATTTCCATCATGGAACCACTGGTAACTCAAAGCACCCTGGTTGGCAATAAGTGTGTCACCATGCTGAGCGATTCCCTGAGGTGCCGGGAACGGGTACACGGTAATAAAATTATTCAGGGTAAGCGTATCACTTCCGTTTGAATTCGTTGCAATCAATGAAACGGGATATGTTCCGGGAATATTATAACAGATGTTTTGCGGATTCGCATCTATGCTCGTTACCGGCAAAGCACCAATGAAAGTCCAGAGGTAAGATATTGCATTCACCGAAAGGTTAGTAAAATTTGTGCATGTACCTGGGCAGATGTGATTGTCGGCAGTAAATGCTGCAAGTAAACCAATGCAGGAACTGTCTGGTGTATATTCCCATAAATCAGAAACACTTTGTGTGCCGCCTAATTGACCGAATCCATAATATCCCTTTCCATTAATTGAAAATGAAGCACCATCATCACGGCCTTGCGTTGGTATCGGCGCCTTCTGAATCCAGGAGTTCAACAGTGGATCATATTGCCAGAGGTCATTATAAAAAGGACCTTCTCCACCGGTACACAGGTATCCTTTGTCGCAGATCACAAATCCAGAAGCATCCGACCTCGGTCCTCCGGGAAAGGTTGCTTTTTGTGTCCAGGTATCCGTGACAGGATCATATCCCCACATTTCGTCCGTCGAACAACAGCTCGTAGTCCAATAACCTTTTCCAAGTATTGCAAACGGAACCTGGTGAGTCATCACATTTCCATTGTTAGCTTTTTGACTCCAGATTTGTGTCGTCTGATCCCACTCCCACAGGTCCTGCATGAACGGTGATTGTCCCCCGCCGAGGAAAACTTTATTCCCGATTACAAAAGCAGCAGCAAATGACCTTCCGGTTCCGGGAAAGTTTGGCAGTTGCGTCCACGTATTTGCTGTTGTATCATATTCCCAAAAATCATTCAGTTGAATTTCTCCCGTTGCAGCATATCCTTTATCATTAATTGAAAATCCAACGCCGGCTCTTCTTATCCCTCCGCCGACATCGGCTTTTTGGGTCCATGTATTTGCAGCAGGATAAAATTCCCAGAAATCCATTGAGTTTGCACCGCAACCTACATATCCTTTATTCCCGATAGAAAAAGAAATCGGAAGTTCTTTTCCTGCCACCGGGCACGTTGCCATCTGCGTCCAGAAATCGGCACGAACAATTAATACGCATAAAGAAAAAAATATAAAAAGTGGTGGTAATTTACTTTTCATTTGAATTGTGTTAGGTGACACTTATTCGGCATCAGACTTAATAAATTTCGACCGGAAAATTTTATTGTCAGATTTTATTTCAATCGCATACATCCCAGGGGTAAGAAGTCGGCAGTCTACCTCAATTGGCAGTTGGCAGTCTGCATCCCGATAGCTATCTGGATGCAATGGAACAGCCAAAACTCTCTCACCTAATGAACTATAAATAACAATTGAACTAATACACAAACGATCACCCTTCTCATCCGGATCACGAATCATTAATTTATCCTTAATGGGATTTGGAAATATTGCCAATTGCATATTGCCTATAGCCAACTCGATTTTGGCTATCACATCAAAAATAACCGCTTCTACTTCGCATGCGTTTTCATCTGTACAAACAACATTATAATTCCCACTTGCAGGTGCCACATAAAAATAGTCAGTCGCGCCTGGAATAATTACACCATTGTAATACCATTGATAGCTGGTGGATCCAAGGTTCGCAAAAAGTGAATCTCCATTCTGTGAAATTCCCTGCGCGGGAGGAAAAGGATATACCGTAATAAAGTTATGTAATAACAATGTATCACTGCCGTTTGCATTTGAGGCTATCAACGTTACATCAAATTGCCCGGGAGCATTGTAACATATCTGTGCGGGATTTACATCTGTACTTACACCGGGATTCGCCCCCTGGAATATCCATTGAAAATTATTTGCGTTGGTAGAGAGGTTATTAAAATCAGTACAGGTACCCGGACAGATGTGATTGGGTGCAGAAAAAATTGCATGCGGAATAAAATTAAAACGCGATAGCTGGTTGGGCAATCCGAACATGCATGTTGCTCCATTCAGAAAAACAGCTGTATCAATATAGTTGCAGGCGAGGCCCGCCGCATTCGGATTGACAATGACTCCGACATACCCGGTGAGGTATCTTGCACAATATATTTTTCCATCCGGTCCGAGTTGCAGCGGACCCTGGTATTGATTGCTTGTTGTTCCTACGAGCTGCCCGGAAGCAATAATAGCTGCACCTGATCCGGCAAGCATATCGAACTGGTAAATTCCTGTGGCTGCACCTACGCCCGATTGAGCGATGTAAAACTTACTGTTGTCCGAAGAGAATTCAACACCATAAGGATAAAAGTAAGTCGTCGGGAAGGTAACTGGGTTGGAAATGATTCCTGTTGAATTATCAAAATCAAAAAGTTCAAGTTCATTGGCTTCTCCAACAGCAAGTCCGATTTTGGTTGCGTCAGGTGAAAATTTCAAGTATCCATGGTAGCCGGTATGAACAAGGCCAATATTCGTAACTACCGGAACAGGGTTCACACCGGCAACTGATAACTGGTAGGTATAAAAAGCATCCGTGTTGTATTCATGAGCTACTATCCAATAATCGGTTCCGTTATTATGATGTGTGGCACATACTTTTTCGCCGATCGGAGCATGTAAAAGATTGTTGATTGAAATGACTTCACCCATTCCACCTTGCAATGACATATCAACAATTGAGTAATTCAAACCATCTAAACTGCCCTGGTTGGGTGTCGTGAAAATAAAATAGAGTGAATTGCTTCCGGGTTGCTGGACGATTATTGCTGACTCTGATGACGAATTACCACCCAATAGTCCGGTTCCCCCAACCATGGTACTATGTACCTTATTAAAAACGGTAACTCCATCAGTATAAAAAAGCAAAGATCCTGCAGTATCAGCAATGGAGGCACATCCTTCAGTGGTAAACATTGCTCCATTATTCAATCCTACAGGACTGCCACTATTAAAATCGATTCCTGCACCATTTCCGAAATACCAAACATTATTTTCCTTTTGAGAAAAAGCGAAGGTTGGTATCAAAAATAACAGCGCACAAACCCATTCCACAACAACCCCGAAAAAGTTTAAATGTTGTCTCATAAGCGTTGGTTATTTGGTTTCCAAAGCTAATGAAGTATTTGAGTTTTCAAAAGGATATTTTGGCGAATGAATCCTAAATTTGATCGAATAACGCCAGATAATAGCGTTTTTATGCAGACATTCACAATTGAGATTTTCATTTAACTGCATCCTGTTTTATATACCCCCGGGAGATTTTTTATCACGGACAGATTTTAAAATTCTAAATATTCATGTAGGTTTGAAGAACCATTTTTTTAAGAACTGCATAAAACCAATCCATGATGAGAAATTTCCTTCTGCTGCTTTGTTATTTATTCATCACGATCAGGCAATCCGATGCACAGAACGAGAATAACATGTGGTATTTCGGTAAATATGCTGCGTTGGATTTTAATTCCGGATCACCGGTTCCATTGTCAAACAGCACCATGACTACATGGGAAGGCTGCGCTTCCATTGCAGATCCAATTACAGGCAGCCTGCTCTTCTACACCAATGGAGAATATGTGTGGGGCAGCAATAATTTTATCATGCCAAACGGAACGGGGTTTTGGGGACAATATTCATCTTCGCAATCTTCATTGATTGTTCCTATGCCAGGAAGCGATTCGCTTTATTATATCTTCACTACTGATGCCGGCACAGGAGGATTTCCGAATGGCGGCGTGATGGGTTATTCTATAGTTGACATGTCGCTGAACGGTGGCTTAGGAGACGTCACCATTAAAAATGTTGCTTTGTTTGATACCACTTCAGAACAACTCACAGCAACACTCAATGACCAGGGATGTAAAGTCTGGGTGCTTGCACATCGCTGGGAATCTGATGAGTTTTATGCTTACCTCGTTTCTGATTCAGGTATCAGTGCTCCGGTAATATCGGCTGCAGGTGGTGTTCATGAATGGGCCTACTTCGGACAAATGAAAGTGTCGCCTGATGGATCCAGACTTGCTTTGCCGTTACCGATGGATTCGATTGGAAATTCTTTTGTGGAACTTTTTGATTTCGACAATGCAAC
>JBDTTM010000026.1:0-19522 GCA_039930605.1 Bacteroidota bacterium | reverse complement strand
CCATCAAAAGAAGCCGAACTCGCACGTCTTTCACGCATGTATGACATCAACCAGAAATTTTATTCATTGCTGATTGAAAAGAGAGTTGAATTTGAAATCACAAAGGCGGGTGTGATCTCCAACAATATCATTCTTGAAAGAGCCATGGTTAACCAGAGGGCGGTGTTTCCAAACAGAAACCTTGTTTTTGCCGGGACCATCCTTGTGGGATTTATCATCAGTTTTATTATCATTTTCACGCGTTATCTTTTTTACAATGAGATCACGTCCCTGGATGAGATCAATGCATATACGGATGCTGCTTTGCTTGGAATTATTCCAAAATATAAAAGCGAAATTCCGGTGTCACAATTGCTCGTTGACAAGAATCCTAAATCTGCTATCTCTGAATCATTCCGTTCGCTGCGGACCAATCTTCAGTTTATCAGCAATGATCCCGGACCCAAGGTGATAGGCATTACTTCAACAATTTCAGGGGAAGGAAAAACATTTGTTGCCATCAACCTGGCAGGCGTAATTGCATTCTCAGAAAAGCGGGTGGTGATCATTGACCTTGACATGAGAAAACCAAAAATTCATTTAGGATTTAATGTGGAGAATATCCGTGGGATGAGTACCATTCTCATTGGGAAAGATCAAACGGGTGATTGTATTAACCACAGCAGCCTGAAGAACCTGGATTTTATTACGGCAGGTCCTATTCCACCGAATCCATCTGAACTGATATTGAGTGCAAGGATGAGTGAGCTGCTCGACTTCCTGCGCGCACGTTACGACATTATTATTGTGGATACACCCCCTGTGGGAATTGTAACCGATGGGGTAAATATTATTCAAAGTGCCGATTACCCGATCTACATCGTGCGTGCACTCTTCTCCAAACGGATGTTTATTCAGAACGTGAATCACCTGATGTCGGAAAATAAAATCCACAAACTTTCCATTGTGTTGAACGGGGTGGAAATGTCCAGGTTTAAATATGGATACGGATATGGTTATGGATATGGATATGGTTATGGATACGGCTACGGATATTATGATGAGGAAAAAAGAAAGCCGCCTACCCGTCTTGAAAAATTAAAAATGATCTTCAAGAAATCATGACATTTTTATTCAAATGAAAATTCATAAACTTGGCATTGAAGGTTTACTGCTGATTGAGTCTGAAGTTTTTACTGATGAGCGCGGATATTTCCTGGAGCTCTTCAATGAAAAAAGATTCTCCGGGTTAAATCTGACAGCTGATTTCTGCCAGGATAATTTATCTGTAAGCAAAAAAAATGTCATCCGCGGACTCCATTTCCAGGAGTCACCGCATGCACAGGGCAAACTCGTTCGTGTGATAAGGGGTGCTGTATTGGATGTTGCAGTTGACCTCCGCCTGAATTCACCCACTTTCGGTACGCATGAATCGCTGATGCTTACTGAATCCAATAACCACGTGCTCTGGATCCCTGCCGGCTTTGCGCATGGCTTTGCTGTTCTTGATGAGGGCACCATCTTTCATTATAAGTGCGATGCGCCTTACTTTAAAGCTGCGGAAACCGGAATTCGCTTTGATGATCGTGAACTGTCGATCAACTGGAACATCACCAATCCCGTTGTTTCTGAGAAAGACAGGGAACTGATGTCTTTTGCTGATTATAAAAGGAAGTCGGGAATGAAAACCACCAACGTTTAACAATGTTTTCAAACAATCAATATTTCTTCCTTGTCTTTGGTGTATTTTTTTTACTCTCCATCATTTTCTCCCTTCTCATCAACAGGTTGTTTTTGAATTTTGTAAAAACACTTGGCATCAGGAACCAGGGCGACGCCATGATCAGGTGGAGTTCCCAGGCGAAACCGGCAGTGGGAGGATTTTCATTTTATATTATTTATCTCCTGGCAATTGTCTGCTTCTCTATTTTCTTTGATACAAACAAAGTTTTTCTGAATAAGGAATTCATTGGTGTTTTGCTATCCACAATGCTCGGTTTTTTACTGGGTCTCACTGATGATGCCTATAATACGCGCCCGATCCTGAAACTCGCTGCACAAATTACCTGTGGAGTCATCCTGATGATCACAGGTACAAGCATCAACGTTTCCTCCAGTGCCATGTTTAATTCGGTTGCAACCGTTTTTTGGGTGGTCGGAATTATGAATTCATTGAACATGCTCGACAACATGGATGGTATTACCAGTACAGTATCCATTTCCATATTACTTTCTGCATTGTCAGTGATGGTGATTCACAATGACTATGAAAGTGTTTATTTCATTTCCATGACAGGTGTGATGGCTGCCTTACTTGGGTTCCTGTATTACAACTGGAATCCTTCAAAGATGTATATGGGAGATACAGGATCACAATTCCTTGGTGTTTTCCTCGCTGCCATGGGGATCAGATTTTTCTGGAATGCTGAACCTCCTTCAGGAGATCTCATCAGCGCACGCAATTTATTGTTGCCTGTTATTGTATTTATCATGCCGATTATTGATACCACAACAGTCGTTATCAACAGGATGATGAAAGGAAAATCGCCTTTCGTTGGAGGGAAGGATCACACGACACATGCGCTTGCATACCTGGGATTCAGCGACAGGCAGGTAGCATTGGTCTTTTGGGCAATTACATTTATATCACTGATTCTGGTTTTGATTATTGAACGCTACCTGGTTGAATGGAATCACTTTTATACGATGTTGTTCGCGGCATACATCGCCATTATGTTTGCGGTTTTTTATTATGCCAGTAAAGTTCATATCAAAAGTTAATAGATGACTCCGGGTAACCGCCCGAACTTGCTTTTTCATCTCTACTTTTGTTTGCTACATCTTTAAAGAATGAAGAAGACAATCACCACGCTCATCCTTCTGTTGCTTGGAATTTTGCTGATCGCATTTCTTACGCAGTCCACAGTCATCGATGAAAACAATCCGCAACTGAATTTTAAAATTACTTCGCACACATTTGCTGCCCCGCTTCCTGCCGGTATTGATTTTGCCGGTGAGGATGCTCCACTGAATATGTATGATGTGCGTGAGCGGCTTGACAGGGAAATAAATGTGAATACCTACTGGCAATCGCAGACAATTTTTTATTTGAAAAGAGCATCACGCTGGTTTCCTGTTATCGAATCAATACTGAAACAGAATGGCGTGCCTGACGATTTCAAGTATGTGGCAGTTGCGGAGAGCGGACTCATAAACAGCATCTCCAATATGCAGGCAGTAGGATTCTGGCAGTTCCTTGAAGGTACCGGAAAAGAGAATAATCTTGTCATTACAGATGAAGTTGATGAACGCTATAGTGTGGAAAAAAGCACGGAGGCCGCCTGTCGTTTTTTTATGAAAGCAAAGGCACAATTCGGTTCATGGACACTTGCTGCAGCCGCATTTAATATGGGCACTGTTGCATTGCAAAGCCAGGTTGATAAACAAGGAGAAAGGAATTTTTATGACCTGCTGCTCAACGATGAAACATTCCGTTACCTCTTTCGCATCCTGGCAATAAAGGAAATCATGGAACATACTACTGCCTACGGTTTTCAGCTCGGGAAGAAGGAACTATACGCGCCCTTTCAATATTCAACAGTAACTGTTGAGGGTACCGTTGTTGACTGGGCTACGTGGGCGCATTCACACCAGACCAATTACAAAAATCTGAAATTACTGAATCCATGGCTACGTCAGAACACACTCGCAGTGTCCCCGGGTAAAAAGTATGCAATTAAGATTCTGAAAAAAGGTTTTACAGGAATTCCGGAATAGTTTCTGAAATAATCATAGTCTACCGAAATAATTATTGCCACCGATTCACGGATTAATAAAATGTGATTGGTGTAAATCTGCGAATCTCTGTTTATTTGCTTTCAGTTACTTCACAGCTTGCGATGCGCTCATGCATTCGACCCAATGAAATAAATTACAATATTCCTTCCCTCACCAGGTCGTGCAGGTGAACAATCCCGACATATTTGTTTTTGTCCGTAATGAGTAGTTGGGAGATGTTAAATTGTTTCATCAGGTTCAAGGCATCTACGGCCATCATATTTTTATCAGCCCGTTTTGGTTTTTTATTCATTATGTCGCGGGCGCACAATCCATCGATTGTTTTTTTATTCATCAGCATTCTTCTCAAATCACCATCGGTAATGACGCCTGCCAGTTTTCCTTTTTCGATTACCGCTGCAGCACCCAGCCTGTTGGATGAAATTTCGAGAATCACTTTGCGGATGTCATCATCACCGGCAACTTTCGGTGAGGCATTATTGGGATAAATATCACTCACTTTCAGGTAGAGTTTTTTCCCAAGCGCACCTCCGGGGTGGTATTTAGCAAAATCCTCTTTGGTGAATCCATGCTGATCAAGTAAGCAGACAGCCAATGCATCACCCATAGCAAGTTGCGCTGTGCTGCTGCTCGTTGGGGCCAGGTTATTGGGACATGCCTCTTTGGCCACATAAGTATTGAGCAGGTAATCTGAGTTTTTTGCAAGAAATGATTTTGGATTGCCTGTCATTGCGATGAGTTTGTTTCCCCAGCTTTTCAGCAATGGAACCAGCACCTTTATTTCAGGTGTATCGCCGCTTTTTGATATACAGATGATGATGTCATTTTCCTGGATAATGCCCAGGTCACCATGAATGGCATCTGCAGCATGCATAAAAACAGCAGGTGTACCGGTACTGTTAAACGTAGCGACCATCTTTTGAGCAATGATGGCACTTTTGCCGATTCCGCTAACGATTAAGCGCCCTTTTGATTTGCTGATCAATCTGACTATTTCTGCGAAAGTTTCGTTAAGAAAATGTTTAAGTTCACTAATTGATTCACTCTCAATGGTGAGCGTTCTTTTAGCAAGCTGAAGGATATTTCGTGATGATTTAGCCACAAAAATTATTTTTGAAATTCATGAAAATTATTCTTTGTCTTTTGACAAATTTATTTATTTTAGCTGAAAATTATCACGGGGGGGTATATATTAGTACCCAAGTCAGTTCAAAACTTCTTTTTTTAGGCATTCATCAAACGCTGCTGAGGTAAAGAAGATACTGCGAAGGTAAACGTTAATTATTTAAGTGTTATTTAAAGAATGGGAGCAATCACAGAAGAACTTTCAGTAAAAGGTTCTCTTCGGAAATTTTTCGGTTTCGATAAGTTTAAAGGCGAGCAGGAAGCAATCATCAAAAATGTGCTGTCCGGAAAGGATACGTTTGTCATCATGCCTACCGGTGGTGGTAAAAGTATGTGTTACCAGTTGCCTTCCTTAATGATGGAGGGTACTGCAATAGTCGTTTCACCGCTGATAGCACTCATGAAGAACCAGGTGGATGCCATGCGTGGATTTAATTCTGACGATGGCATTGCGCATTTTTTAAATTCATCACTCAGCAAGCAGGAGATGATTGATGTGCGCAGCGATATTAAGGCAGGCAAAACAAAATTACTATACGTAGCTCCTGAATCTCTGACCAAAGAAGAGAACGTGGAGTTTTTTAAAGGCGTCAACCTTTCATTCTTTGCAATTGATGAAGCCCATTGTATTTCTGAATGGGGACATGATTTCCGTCCTGAATACCGCCGGTTGCGTCCGATCATGGAAGCTATCGGTAAACGGATTCCAATAATAGCACTTACGGCCACTGCAACACCAAAGGTGCAGATGGACATTATGAAAAACCTCGACATGACTGAGGCTGCTTTATTCAAAGCATCTTTCAACAGGGCGAATTTATATTACGAGGTAAGACCGAAAGTTGATGCTATCAAAGAAATCATCAAATTCGTGAAACAGAATGCCGGTAAAAGCGGAATCATCTATTGCCTGAGCCGGAAGAAAGTGGAGGAAGTTGCAGAATCTCTGAACGTAAACGGAATTCGTGCGCTCCCTTATCATGCAGGATTGGAAGCTCCGGTGCGGGCCGCTACACAGGATAAATTCCTGATGGAAGAAATTGAAGTCATCGTTGCGACCATTGCATTCGGGATGGGAATTGACAAACCCGATGTACGTTTTGTAATTCACCATGATATTCCGAAATCACTGGAAGGATATTACCAGGAAACAGGACGAAGCGGTCGCGACGGACGTGAAGGAAAATGTGTTTGCTTTTACAGCTACAAAGACATTGAGAAGCTTGAGAAATTTATGAAAGGCAAGCCGGTCGCGGAACAGGAAGTTGGAAAGCAACTCATCCTTGAAACCGTTGGCTTTGCAGAAACGAGTGTATGCCGCAGAAGAGTATTGTTGAATTATTTCGGAGAACGTTACGATAAGGACAATTGTGGAAGCTGCGACAACTGCCTGCATCCGAAAAAGAAATTTGACGGCCAGGAAGAAGTTCTCACTGTTCTGGAAACCGTGAAAGCTGTGAAGGAAAAATTTGCCGGAGATCACATCATGAATATTATCATGGGTAAAGCTGAAAATGCTGTGAAGCTTCACCAGCACGACCAGCTTGAAGTTTTCGGTGAAGGAAGCGAGAAGGATGAAAAATTATGGACAGCCATCGTCCGCCAGGCATTGCTGGAAGGATTGCTTTCAAAGGAAATTGAAACGTATGGCACATTGAAACTCACCGATAAGGGAAAAGCTTTCATAAAGAAGCCATTCACTGTATTGGTGGTTGAAGACAATGAATTCGGTGTAACTGAAAGCGATGAAGACGAAGAATACGGTGGCGGTGCCTCTGCAGATCCTGAATTGTTTGCTGCTTTAAAGGACCTCCGGAAAAAAATTGCAAAGCAGCGCAACGTGCCTCCATTCGTTGTGTTCCAGGATCCTTCTCTGGAAGAAATGAGCATCAATTATCCGATCACTACTGAGGAATTGAAAAACATCAGTGGAGTTGGAGGAGGTAAGGCACTGAAATTCGGAAAGCCATTCCTGGATCTCATCAAGAAGTATGTAGAAGAAAATGAGATCGAGCGCCCGATGGACATGGTGGTGAAAAGCATCGTGAACAAATCGACTATCAAGGTTTATATCATCCAGAATATCGACCGCAAGATTGCTTTGAATGATATGGCGAAGTCGAAGGGAATGAAGATGGGTGAACTAATTACCGAAATAGAATCAATCGTTGGCTCCGGAACCAAGATCGACATCAATTACTATATCAACGAAGTTATTGATGAAGATCGTCAGGGCGATATTTTCGACTACTTCAAAACGGCTGAAACCGATTCTGCAGAAGATGCACAGGCACAACTCGGTGAGAATGATTATACCCTTGACGAGATACGCATGATGCGCATCAAGTTTATGAGCGAACTGGGGAATTAATTTTCAGTCCCTCAGAAAAAAATCGCCCACTTCGAGTTGGGCGGTTTTTTTTTGAAGTTGTTGAACCGGGATAAGATCACTCAGGCAGCCGGTTTCCTCCATCGGTCCAACTTCTGGATTCCTTTCAGGAAGAGATCTATATTTTGTCCTGTTATAAATTTCATTCTCCTTCGCCGAATACTTCCCAGATTGCAACCGGGTCGTTCATTGAACCTCAATCTTCCTTCAAGCTGGTTAATGCATTCACTGATTCTTGAAAAATACTTCTTTGGGGTAAGAATAACGGGAATCAAAAAAATAATTCCTGTCCGTGAGCGTCAATAAAAATGCAACCAGGTCTACTTTCTCATTTGATGACAGCACAATTGGCTTTTGTAATTCATTCGAAAGCGTTTCGTTGTGTTCAATGCCGTCTGTATAGTGATTGAGGACATCCGTGAGTCTTTTGAAGCGTCCGTCATGCATGTAAGGATAGGAAAATTCAATATTGCGCAGTGTAGGTACTTTGAATTTCAATAAATCATTTTCGTTATTGGTAATTTTTATTCTGCCGGAATCATTCAGCGTTGTATCAATTGTTAAACCGTTATTTTCAAATTTGAAATTTGTAAATAGTGGTTCTGTGTGACAGGCAGCACAGTTTTGTTTAAATAATTGATACCCGTTATTTTCCTGGGAAGTAAAAATAACCTGCTTCCGGATCATACTATCATACCTTGATTGATCTGATACCAGTGTAAGCATGAATTGAGAAATAGCCTTCAATGTATTTTCTCCGGTAACAATATGACCTCCGTATGCATTATAAAATAAAGAAGTATAAATTTTACTGCGCTGCAATTTTATAACCACGCTGTCGATACTGCTGTTCATCTCGTCATGGTTACTGATCGGTGCAAGCGGTTGCATATCGAGGTGATTGATGGCGCCATCCCACATAAAAAGTGGTTGCCATGCAAGATTCATCAATGCCGGAGCATTCCTGGTACCGATGATATTTTTGATGCCATGGCTTAAAGTATGATCTACATGAGCGAATGCAGTAAACTGGGAATGGCAACTGTTGCAGGAAATAGTGCTATCCCTGGAAAGTATTGGGTCGTAAAAGAGCGCTCTTCCCAATGCAATTTTTCCCGGCATGAGCGGATTTTTGGTGAAATCATATTTCGGTTTCGGCCAACCCGGAGGAACATTAAAAATACGCTCTTCTATCGTTGTGAAAGCTGACAGGGAGGTTATTAAAATAAATATTATAAGAGAAGTTCGTTTCATTTTTCCGGAACACTGAATGCATCCGCTGCTTTTTTTGAAAATACCACTGCCTCTTTTGAAGGTGACATTATGTGATTGTTGTATGTAAAATCCCAATCTTCAAGTAGTTTGTCAAGTGCGATATTGACCACCATATTATTTCCCTGGTGTGCCGGTAATGAAATGATTTGAATCGCACTTAATGGAAACTGATACCCACCCAAATGAAATTGAAATTCGTTGTTCCGTGTTTTGCAAAGGTTGCAGTTGCCTTCAAGCTTCAGATTGATATATCCGTTTTGCCAGGTCCAGTACATTCCCCTGGTAGGATCCAGATCTCCACCCATCGCGCCCGAAACATTCGTTAGACTGTCAATGCCCAAATTGAATTTTACCTGGTCATATGAAATTAAGGAAGGAATATGAAAGACAAGCTTTAGTGAATTTTCATTGGCGGCATCAATCAAATGAAAACTTTCGGTCTCTTTCCATACTGTTTTGTTATTCAGTAAAAATTCAATTCCTGAAATATAGAATCTGAAGGTTTCAATCCTGATGCTATCACCGGATTTTATTTTGTAAAATGTATCTAAAAGTCTGAAAGGGGAGTGATTGTATTCAGGATGAAATGAAATCACATAATCCGTTTCTGTCTGCGCAAAAAGAGAGAACAATGGAAATTGAAATGCTAGCAATACAATAATGCATTTCGATTTCATTCCCTGCTTCGTTTTATTGGATTCTCAATTCAGAAATATTTTTCAGCTATAAAATAATGATTCTGCCGGAAGGGTGGACTTATTTAACAATTATTATTTTCCTACTCAGTAAATTGGCGCCGCTTGAAAGCAGAACAACATATTCTCCGCTGTATAATTTTTTCGTATCAAAATATGCAATTGTACTGCCCTGGTATAGGATTGTCCTGTCAATGAGTTTTCCTGTAATGTCGTATATAGATGCATACACATCTTCTCTCACCAATCCATTCATTTGTATTACTATGAGGTCGCTGGATGCCGCGGAAAAAATATTTGCATCGAAATCCTTTGTGGTGGTTTCGATGATGTCTGTTGATGGCGAATAAACTGTTACAACTTCTGTAATGGAAGTAATTTTTACGGCAGATTTTACTCCATAGAATGTCGGACCGACAACATATGGATAGGCTGAGTTCCAATTGGAGTCCACTGTCGCGAAATAACAATAGGTTCCATTTGGATATTCCGGTGTCACGCAAAATCTTCCGTTGTGTTCATCAAGGTACTCGGGAGTGGAAGAGGATGTTGGAAAATATTCATAGTCTTCCCTGAAGTATCCAACGGGGTAGGTTGTATTCACCGGCGGTCCGGGAGTAACAGAAGTGCCATCTGCATATTGATTTCTCACTGTAATGTTTCTTTTGAAGTAACTTGATTTCATCCTTACGATCGGTCCGGTACCGTTGGAATCCCTGTATGCATAAGCGCCATAGATTGGAAATCCGTCATAGGCAAATCCAATCAGTGGAGAATGTTGTGTGCTGTCAATAACATACAATCCATCGGCGTCATAGAGGTTGCAGACGGTTGAAATTACGTTGATGTCCAGTTTAAAAGCACTTGGATTTTGGTGATGATGGTAATTTCCCATAGCAGGGTGACCTTTGGAACAATCAAACCCCAGTCGTTCACCTACAACAGCATCCCTGTTCCAAATGCCATCGCCCATTCCTCCATAAGGTCCGCCCTTCAATGTGCCGGACGAATTTTGCCATGATACGCCATCCCTGTAATCAAACAATGCCACACCATTTATGAAAAGCCCAATATTCCCACCGTTCGTATTTGTCAACACACCGGTATTCTGTACCGGATTCAATGGCATTTTGAAAATAGCATTCTGGCTTGTTGCGATTGATGGGTTTCCATCCAGGAAAGGACCTGTAACATAAGATGGTAAACAATTGGCCCTGACGTACGACCAGTTAGCCGAGTATAGTACCGTTTTTACATTGGCTGAATCCGTGCCCACAATCGGGTTTGAATTACCGGCGGCATAATGACTGCCGGTAATGCCAGTTGTGTTTTGCAGCCAGGAAATGATGATTGGATTTGTTTGCGCAAAAGAGATTGCTGTGGATGAAATTATTCCGAGTGTGAGAAGAATATTTTTCATATTGATAGTTTTGGCGGTGGTGGGTATGGTGGGTATTGACTCAATAATTTTATCGGAAAGATATAAAAAATCTCATCGGTCACATTTTCACTATCAGGAAATTTTTGCGGGAAGTTAGTATTATGAGGAGGTCCGATATCCATCGGACAAGTATTTATTCCAACAGTTTAACCTGCTTTCTTACCAGGTATAAATTAATTTTTTATTTGAACTACGCCTTCAGCCACTGATGAAAATTTGGAAAACACCAATGGATCATGTCCCGGAATTATATAGTCTGGATTAGTAACCATCGATTTCATCCGCGCCAGGTTTTGCATGTAGGCCTTCGCATCATGTGTAACAGGGATTGGTAATAAATGCTCGAGGTTGTAGTAAAACCAGGAATTGTCAGAAGCAATAATCACTTTGTCGTCACCTGAACCGACCAACACGAATTGGGACTCAAAAGTATGTTTGCCCCCGATAAAAACTTTTATGCCGGGAATGATTTCGATATCATCGCCCTTTATAAGAGTGAGTTTTTCGTCCAGGTTGCGTTGGACAATTTTGACTACATCCTTTTTATTAAATCCTTTGCTGTTTCCATCATGCTGCCACGCGTCGGCTACGAAATAATCGTAGTCATCTTTTTGCATCCAAACCATGGCATCAGGATACAGGTCAATGCCGCCAATATGATCCCAGTGAGGATGGGTGATGATGATGTCCGTAATATCAGCGGACTTCATATTTATTTTCTCCAGCATTTTATCCGGCGGCGAAAAGGAAATGTATTTCGGGTTAATGTCTGCGTCTCCGGTAAATCCGGCGTCAACTAAAATATTTCTTCCATTATTTCCTTTCAAGAGCCAATACATGAAACAAACATTTAAACTATCTGTGCCTGTAGCGCCAACAGCAGCATCAGCAACTGGAATTTTATTTGTCCGCTCGCCGAATTTTAAAGCATAGATTTCATACTTAATTTCCTGGCCGACAGCAACCGTAGCCATTAATGCGTAAAAGCAGGTGAATAAGATAAAACGTAAACTCAATTCTTTATTGTTTTGCATAGAGAATCAATAAAGTCAATTAACAGGATATTTATTGTTGAATTCATACGATGAAATGATCTTGCATTGTTCAACGCCAAAGATAAAATTTTAGCGGAATAATTACGATTCATAGAGCGCCAGATTGTCTATATAATTTTTGCTGTTATTGGCAGCAGGAAATAATAAAAAGTTACCTGGAATTGAATAGGTAGCTGACGCAAGTGATTTCAGCGCTGAAAGCGTTATTTCAATTGCGCTTCAATATTTGCCTTTTCAATTAATCCACTATGGGACCAGGTAAGCGTATTGTTTTTGTATAATTGCAATACGGGGAGTTCATCCACTTTCAATTCTTTACAAAGAGATTGGTTATCGTCAACATTCACGCGGACAATAACAACTTTGTCTGTCATTTCTTTTGAAATTTCATCGAGATAAGGTTTCATTACTTTACAAGGGGCACACCAATCCGCATAGAAATCCACCAATACCAATTTATCGGAATTCAGTAGCCCTTCAAATTGCAACTTTGACATTCCTGCTGATGATGTCGAATTGGCGGTTGTTTCCGGAAGATTTTCCGCTCTCCATTTCATGATACCACCATTTAATTCATACACCTGGATGAAGCCATTATTACGCATTTCGATTGCTGCCGCTGCACTTCTTTTCCCGCTTAAGCAGTAAACAAAAGCCGGTTTCGATTTATCAAGTGAAGCAATTTGTTTCTTAAAATCGTCTCCGTTCCAATCAAAGTTTTTTGCATTTATTAAGTGACCTTTTGCATATTCTTCCGGCGTGCGGACATCAATAATTGGTGCTGAAGGAAGCGATTTGATTTTATCTGCATAAGCTGAGGGCGTTAAAACCGAAGTTGATATTTGTGATTGCCCATTGGTGCAACTGTTGAATAGCAACCCGGCGGTTGCAAAACTAATTAGTAGATATTTTCTCATGGGTGCTGATAATTTCTATTTTGGAATGCCAAGAATTATATTTTCGAATCAACCAATTAGAATTTCCGGTTTCATCGATATTTTTGATTTTATTGAATTCGATATTAAACAGGCACCTTCTGATTTTTGCAAAACCCGTTCTGCTTTTTCCCGATCTTTCTCATGTGCAAGTGTAACGGTTGGCTCAAGAATAATCTCAGTCATCAAATATTTTCCGTCTACCTGTTCCAATTTACCTTTTGACTTACAGCTGAAACTCAAAAATTCCAATTTTGAATTTTCTGCAATGGCAAGGAATGTTGTCATCAGGCAGCTGCTTACGGCAGCAGTAAACAAATGTTCAGGCGACCAAATTCCCGGAATACCCTTTGGAAATTCTGGAGGTGTGGCTACCTCAATACAACTGTTTGCGTCCATGTTCAGTTCCGGTGAACACATCACTCCTTTGCGATCCTCATTCCAGTTTATATTTACATTGTAATAGTGCGCCTCCATATTTTTAAATTTTACTTTGTAAACCGCTCCATCCTCCGCCATTGTAAACAGCAGTGAAGCCGTTTGAATTCAGAATGCTTTTTGCCGATGCACTTCTAGCACCTGATGCGCAGCAGGTAATGACGGGCTTATTCTTATCTTTCAATTGGTGAAGATTTTTACCTAACTGATCAACTGAAATGTTGATAGCGCCTTTGATGTGACCGCCCGCAAATTCGCCCTTGCTGCGGACATCGAGGATGATTGCACCATCTTTCATCAATTGTGCAAAATCTGTTTTTTCTTTAGCGAATAAATTTTTAATCGTTTCAAACATTTTTATTTTGATTTTTAGTTTCCTTTTTAAACATACCAAACAATAAACCACCCATTAATGCGCCATACATTGTACTGTTTAACGGTTTTGAAGTTATTGAACAGGTCCCTGATAAGCATCCGGCAAAGTGATAATACAGGTAGCCGCCAAAAGCTCCAAAGATTATCCCTGCAATGAACAATTTATGTTTCAAAATGAATCCCATTTCAAACAGTTTTTTTCCTCGTGGAAATACCCAACGCATACCAGATCGGGCAAAAATTTACCAGGCTTGTGAGAATAAATATGCCGGCAAGAACCAATAGGACAATGGCAAGTGTTCCGGAAATTTGATTGGTGAAGTATAATACTCCAATTATGATTGCGATAAGTATTCTTATTACCTTATCAGCAGGGCCGATGTTTTTTTTCATTGTATTTAATGATTATGGTACAAAAATACAATGGTTTATTTCCCTGGGATGTGATGAATGTCACATAAGCAATATTTTATTTCGGAAAAGCGTAATAAGATGGTCGTTTTCCATCTGTTTCAGCACACGGCTCACAGCTTCACGTGAAATTCCAAGTTCTTCAGCGAGTTGTTGATGTGTGACGACAAGTTCTTTGGAGTGAAATAGTGATGATTTCTGTTTAAGAAGGTGAAGGAGTCGAGTATCTACTTTTTGGAAGGCTACCGCATTCACTACTTCAAGAAGCTCTTCAAATCGCTTTTGATAGAGTGCAAAAATAAAGTCTGTCCATTCGGGAAATTCTCTTATCCATTCACTTGCTTTATTTATAGGAATTAAAAGCACTTCTGCGTCTTCTTCCACAACGGCTTTGATTTTACTTGTATCGTTATGAATTCCTGCAAGAAATGACATGATACAACTTTCTCCTTCTTTGATATAATACAGCAATATTTCTCTGCCTTCTTCATCCATTCTAATTACCTTGAGGCTTCCTGAAAGCACGATCGGAATGGATTTGATGTATGCGTTCAGATTCACGATAACAGAACCTGCAGGAAATGATTTTATCTGTCCGGAAGCATAAACTTCCTTTTTTAAAAGCGTGTGAAAGAGGTTTTGCGAGCTTGCCATGAATTGAAATAAATTCTTGTAGTATTAAAGTTACAGATTTTAAGGATATCTCTGTCATTTGAAAGTCCTGGTAACATTTTATGGACACGATACTATGTATCTATCTGGGTGCTATTTTTTTTATTCTTCCAGGTTTTCATCAGAAAGTAAATTAAACACACTGCTGCAACAAAGACGGTGATAGAAATAACTTCCTGACTGCTTAAATTTGAAAGTACATAAATGATAGCAGCAATTGCTATTACAGGGACTACTAAACCACCGGGAATTTTAAAAGATTTTTCCGTTTCTTCATTTTTTTTCATTCTCAGTTTTATCAAAGCCAAAACAACAGCAAGGTAAATGAGCAGTAACGCCCCACTTGCAAGTACAGCCAATTGCTTAAAACCTCCTGAAACAGAAAAGATAAATATCAATAATGCAAAGGAGATAATCGCCCAATGTGGTGTTGCAAACCGTGGATGAACTTTACCTAGAAATTTTGGAAACAATTTGTCCTTTGAGCCTGCGTACAACAACCTTGATGAGGCCAGCACATCGCCATTCACAGCACCTAACCCGGAAAGGGTGGCTGCATAAAGAATGATAGTCACTCCCGTTGCACCGAAAATTTTATTTGCCACTTCTGCAAGGGGCGCGTCTTTAAATTCGCTTAAATGCTCTCCCAATATTCCCTGGGTAATCATTTGTATGATCACATAAAAAGCAAAAACAATCAGTCCGCCTATCAGCACACCACGGGGGACTGTGCGTTCGGGATTATTGATTTCCCCGCTCACATTCAATGATGATTCAAATCCTGCCAATGCGAAAAATAAAATCAGTGCACTGCTGTCTAATGCTTTTAATGATGGTAAATGATCGATGCGAAAATTACCGTAGTCAATATATTTAAAACCAAAAATGATGAGAGCAGCCAGTGGCAACAGTTTAATGATCGTGACGAATTCTACAAAACGCACACTTTGTTTTGAGTCTCGTATGTTTACCAGGATCATCAAACCCAACAAAATGGCAAAGAGTGTAATGCGCAACAGCGGTTGCGAAAGAATCGGGAATAATGCTGTGAGGGAATCAGCAACCACATTCATGATGGCGGCATCACTTAAAATACACCAGCCAAAAAAGAAAAGCCAGTTAATTATAAAACCGGCGAAGGGTCCAAATGCTTTTTCTACATAAGCGTATGACCCACCACTTGTTTTTACTTTGCTTCCAATTTCGACGTAGCACAACATGATGGCCGCAAACATGAGCCCGCACAATATGTAACCGAACACTGAGGCAGGACCAAGCTGAATACCAATGAGGGCAGGGAGCGCATAGATACCGGCACCGATCGAAAAATTCACCACTGTTAATGCAAGCCCGGGTACGCCTACAACCCTTTTTAATTCGCCTTCAGCGCCGTTGTTCGACATAACAACTGATTAAATATGTGATTTGACTCAATGTATTTGTTTCAGCTGATTAATTACTGCAATAAAAAAGAAATTTATATATTCTGCAAGTGTAAACTCTTATCCTTTGTAGAACTATTTAATGACGCTTGTTCCAATTGTTGCTGATCTAGTGTCTCAGTAAAATGAATCTCTAAAACATATTTTTTACTTTATCCATTATACTCCCCAAACTTCCTGAACCTCCGGTGAGTGATTTAAGTATTCCGTCCATCGTAAAGCTATTGTCGTTTGGATCATGTGTTTTCTTAGAAAGGCTCCCCATGACAGTCGGAATGAGGTTTTTGACAATTCCTTCTGATTTTGAAAGATCAATGCCAAACTTTTCAGAAATTGATTTTGCAATGTTGTGACTCATTTCGGTGACCTCCTTGTTGCCGGCCAGGTTTCCGCCTTTCAACAAGTCTGTGATGCTTTGCAGACTTCCGCTTCCGGCAAGATTTTTCAAATGATCCATAATGCCGCCGGCAGTGGTATGGATGACTGCATCATTTTTTTCATTCGGAACATCAGTATTATTGATGATTGCATTTCCTGAATGTTCTTTTACGAGATTGATAAGTTCGTCAAACATGAGTGATATTGGTTGATTTTATTTGAATTGAGAAAAATAAACTATGCCGCCGGTCAATTAGTGACTGCTGTCTGCATCTGTTTGTGTTTCGTTTTGTCCACCTATAGCATTCCCGGGAGTTTCACTTAGTCCTCTTTCTTTAATAGCACGACCCTCACAACGGCTGCAAAGTTCAGTGATGTTTTTCAGTTCTCTCGCCTGTGCGACTGTTCCGGATAAAATTTCTGATGTCTTCACACCATTGATGTAAGAGCAATCATTGTAAAGGTGATACACCTTGCTTGATTTCGCCCAGTAGACATTGTTGATACCCTGGTTCAGTTCTTCAACACGTTTTGTTTGCTCCGTATATTGTTCCACAGAAGGTGGATTGAAATCAGTACCGGTGATGCCGGCAATAATTAATGCAAGCGCAGCTATCCCTCCTAAAATTCCTTTTTGTTTTTTATCGAGATTCTTACTTGTCAAAATAAATATGACCAGTGGAAGAAAGGCAATCACACTGACAACTAGTCCAAGTTGACTCTGCATGAAGAATTTGAATTTATTTGCTTCTGATGCCGGGTCAAGCCTGTTGGATTTCTTCCATAGCATAGAACCGATAAACACCAACACCAAATCAATTGCTATCAATACAATGATCCATTTCATAATCACCGGAGGCCTGAACAACATGGAGATCGCAGCTATTTGTGCGCCGATTGCAAAAAACCAGAGGATGCCAGCAATGACCCGAAGTTGGGTTGCCTTGCCTTTGCTTTCAGAAGTAGGTGTAAATCTTCCTGGAGACGGTTCTGAAGGGGAAGAGTCCTTACCTACATAAGTAATTTTTTTGTCGATTGCCATTTTTTTTTATTTAGAATTTGTGATGCGTTGCATATTTAGTGATTAGAAGTATGCATCCAAACACTTTTTGGGAATACAAAACTCAGGAATACCATTAATCTTGAATTTTCAAAGTTAACAGGTGGAAGTGAACGAGAAAATATTTTTTTTTGCTTAAGAAATTCAGCTTTTATATCAAAATGTCAAATGGAATGACTCTGTTACCGTTGAGATGAGGTTAATCGGTGATAACTGCGTTTAAATATTTTCCAACCCTAAAATTTGTTCACCATGCGGTGATTCACTTCAATCTCTGCAAATCTCCTTTTCGCTTCACCAGGTTTTTATAATCCCATTGAATAGCAGTAGACTTTTTCAGCCAGCGTTTTAAATCTTTTATGTTGACCTGGTCTGCAGTGGTATAACGCATTTCAGCTGCTTTAAAACTGCCTTCATTTTGTAAATCCTTTTCTTCAAATGATTGACCGCTCCAGAAAAGCAACCGGACGCTATCTTTCAATTTGCTCTATCCGACTATCGGATTTCCATCCAGGAACCAGACAGGATGCGCATGCCAGATTTTATTTTCTGCTTTTGGCAAACCGGCATCGATTTCATTTGCAAGCAGGTTACATATATCCTTGTCTGCTTTTAATAGCGCGTTGTTGTATGCTTTTGTGCCATTGTTCATATTAATATTTATAGATTCAAATTTATTCTCCTTCGCCGAATACCTCGTAACTTGCTGCGGGGTCGTTCATTTGGCAACAAATTTCGTGAAAGTTGTTCCATTGAATTTGCAAACACCTCCTCCGTCGGTTCCAAACCAGAGCTCACCTTTCTTATCTTTATATATGGTATTGATAGAATTACTTGTCAGTCCATCTTTCATTGTGAAATTAACCAAGTTTGTGCCGTCATAACGCCACGCACCTGCATCAATAGTTCCGATCCAGATGTTTCCAATAATGTCTTCGTTTATTGTCCACACGCGCGCAAGTGTTCCCGGCCCCGGCTTGCCTGATGCTTTTGAATTGCTTAAAAATTCAGGGTTGCTCAATCCTTTTTCTTCTGTAAAATTAATTAAGCTCTTGCCATCATAGCGGAAAAGGCCGTAACCGTTATTCCCGAACCACATGTTTCCGTTTTTGTCTTCAAACAAACCACGCACAGCAGGTGGACTCAACCCTTTTTCATAAAACCAGGTAAATAATTTACCATCAAACCGGCATACACCCAAAGTTTGCGTGCCAAACCAAATGTTTCCTTTTCTATCTTTCAATGTACAATAAACCCAATAACGTCCTAACGGATCCAGGTAAGGTTTAATTATTTTTGATTTGGCTAAATACTTTGCATCAGCATTGTTCCTCGGTAAAAGCAAATAGGTAAAGGCATTATTGTGGTATCTATAGAAACCTTCACCAGCAGGAAACAAAAGATCGCCGGATTCTATCTTCCATTCGTTTTTTAAAATATTGTTCAGTTGAAGGCTTTCATTGTGGACGAATGTCGTGAATGTTCGTCCATCAAATTTGCTGACTCCGAAAGAAGTGCCAAACCAGATGTTGCCGGAGTCATCTTCCTGTATCGTCCCCACGTAATCATTGCACAAGCCGTCTTTTTCTGTAAAGCGGATCAGTGATTTGTCTGAATAACGATACACGCCATCTCCATTGGTAGCAAACCAGTAATTTTCATGTTTATCCTGGAATATGCAGTTAATACTTTTGCGTATTTCAGTCACTGCATTTGCACTGAAAGTATTGGTGTCTGTTTCTTCATGCACAACTGCCGGTTCAACAAGAGAGCTAGCGGTATCGGCTTTTTTTTCAGATGTATTGCAGGAAATAAATACCAGGAATTCTAATATCAAAAAATAATTTAGAAATTGTTTTGTGATTTTCATTATTTTGACCGGACTTTGTTATTTAAATCTAAAGAATTCCTCGCAGCTCTGCTGCGGGGTTTGTTCTCGCCACGTCCCGATAGCTATCGGGATACACGAATTAATACGAACTGCTTCGTGAGAATTAGTGAAATTCGTGGCATCATTTACCTGATACCCCGTCCGCTTGCGGCGGGGTAGTTCA
>JBDTTM010000025.1:0-19960 GCA_039930605.1 Bacteroidota bacterium | reverse complement strand
TCGGCAGTCGGCAGTTGGCAGTCAGCAGCCGGAAATCCAGCAGCCAGAATCCAATCACTTTGGGTTCAAATAGGATTGAGAATATTTTTGAAATTAGTAGTGGCAAGAAGCTAGCAGCCAGCAGCCAGTTTTATTTCTTGTCTCCGCGATAAAGGGCATCACTCACCTGTATCACTTCTTTATCATCATGCCAGGCAGTGTACCCTGCAGTTTTAAAAGCGGCAATAAGAGAATCATTCGGTACCTGTTGGCGCATACGGATCAGAACTTCTTTTCGTTCAAAGTTGATTTTATGAGAATGTACTTTATAACCAAATCCACGCAGGACTTCCTTTACTTTATCCATGTCTGCTTTGTTGGCTACCTCATCAAGTTTAATGATTGTGAGAAATGAAAACGGGTTCACCTGCCTTCTCGCCGGTTCATCCGGGGCCTGGGCGAAAGGCTTTGTTATTGATACAAAAACCAGGAAAAGGAATATCCCTGCATCCGTAAGAAGCGTTCTTTTCATCTCGCACAAAAGAACGACAGGATTGAATGAAGGTTAGGAAACTGTAAGGAAGTAGGTGAGATTAAAGGTTGATTTCCAGGTTACAGCGCAAGGTTGCTGATTAAAATACTCAAATAAATTCGAGATATTCCTCAGGGCAATTTTGTGAAATACAATTATGACGCGGAGTACAGGACGTGGCGTGTTTTTTTTTCTCCACAATTCATACAAGATTTTTATCTTCCTTTTCACAAGAATCGTCAACATTCCATTTTTAAGTTAATACTTAATTCAAACTCCATGAAAAAAAATTTATTTTTCAGCATTGTGCTGCTGATTGTTGCACACGTCAACTGCTTTGCAGGTTATCCGACCGGTTTTAGCGAAGTACTTGTTGCCAATGGCATCACCAATCCAACAATTATGTCATTCTCGCCTGATGGAAGGTTGTTTGTTGCACAACAAAGCGGTGCACTCCGTGTCATAAAAAACGGTGCCCTGCTTACAAAACCTTTCATTACACTCACAGTCAATTCATCCGGGGAGCGAGGTTTGCTGGGCATCGCTTTCGATCCGAATTTTGCCGCCAACAATTTCATTTACCTTTACTATACTTTATCGAGCGCAGCTAATAACCGCATCAGCCGTTTTACCGCAAGTGGTGATACTGTTATTCCGGGCAGCGAAGTAGTAGTATTGAACCTTGACCCGTTAAGCTCGGCAACCAATCACAATGGAGGGACCATGCAATTCGGTCCGGATGGAAAACTTTATGTTGGGGTGGGAGAGAATGCCAATAGCGCCAATTCTCAAAACCTCGATACGTACCTTGGAAAAATTCTGCGCATCAATTCAGACGGAAGCGTTCCTTCAGGGAATCCATTTACCACCGGTACTGCACAAAAGATGCGGGTTTGGGAGTATGGCATGCGGAATCCATATACCTTGATATTTCAACCAGGCATCGGAAAATTATTTGTAAATGATGTGGGCCAAAGTACATGGGAAGAAATAAATAACTGCACAACCGGAGGACATAATTACGGCTGGCCAACGGCAGAAGGGGTGAGTGCGAATCCAAATTTTACAAATCCTGTTTATGTTTATGGACATGGATCCGGTGGTGGTGTGGGATGCGCCATTACCGGCGGAACTTTTTTTAATCCACCGTCTTCCAATTATCCTTCACAGTACACAGGAAAATATTTTTACCACGATTATTGCAGCAACTGGATTGACTACATCAACCCATTAGATAGCATACATACAGCATTTGCAAGTGCAATTGCCGGATCTCCGGTTGGTATTGTAACGGGACCTGACGGCAACCTTTATTTTTGTTCCCGCTTGAACAACGCGGTTTACAAAATAATTTATAATTCCGGTTCGGCACCGGTCATTACCAATCAGCCACAGACACAAACTGTATCGCAGGGAAATCCTGTTACATTCACTGTGACCGTAACCGGTACAAGTCCTTTTGCTTTCCAATGGAGAAAAAACGGAATAAATATAGCAGGCGCAACCAATCAATCTTATTCCATTGCATCTGTTGTTCCTGGAGATGCCGGGACCTATTCCGTTGTAGTTACAAACTCTGTAGGTACTGCAACAAGTATGAATGCATCTCTTTTAGTAACAGGACCTAACCAGCTTCCGACTGCAACTATTTCAACACCGGCTGCAGGCGCTTTGTATTCCGGAGGTTCGGTAATCAGTTTCTCCGGTAGTGGAACCGATCCTGAGGACGGTACATTGACCGCATCAGGTTACCAGTGGTTTGTAGAGTTCCATCACGATACGCACCTGCACCCGGGACCTTCTGTTCCACAAGGTGTATCAAGCGGAACTTTTACGATACCCAACATTGGAGAAACTTCTGCCAATGTTTATTATCGCCTTTACATGGTCGTGACAGATACGCAGGGAGCGAAGGATTCTGCATATGTTGATATACTTCCGAGAACGTCTACTATTACACTCAATACCAATTACGCTAATTTGACTGTTACACTAGATGGCCAGCCATTTACAGCACCACTTACTGTTACAAGTGTGGAAGGAATGCTTCGTACGATCGGAGCCCCTTCTCCGCAAACATTAAACAATGCTGCAGTTTTTAATTTCAGCAGCTGGAGCCAGGGCGGAACGCAGACGCAAACTTTTGCTACTCCCGTCAACAATGTTACCTACACTGCTAATTTCATTGCGCAGCTTCGGCTCGCGGATAATCCCATTCCTTCAGTAAATGGTCTTGACTATAAATATTACCAGGGCACATGGAATATTCTTCCTGACTTCAGTTCATTGTCTCCTGTTGCAACAGGGACAGTGACCAACTTTGATATTACACCCGCCCTGCAGGCTGATAATTTTGGATTCCGGTTCACAGGTTACATCAGTGTACCTACCGACGGTATTTATACATTTTACACTTCTTCTGATGACGGAAGTAAATTATATATCGGAGGTACAATGGTGGTACAAAATGATTCCCTGCATTCCGCTATAGAAAAATTCGGGCAGATTGGATTGAAAGCAGGTAAGCAAGTAATCCGGGTAGATTATTTTGAAAAGGCTTCAAGCAATGTTCTTTCAGTAAGTTATGCCGGACCGGGAATTGCGAAACAATTAATTCCGGCGGCATCGCTGTACAGGCAACCAGTTTCATTTAAAAACAATCCTGTTGCCGATTCGTGGGTGAGATCAGGTACAGGTACCAATTTCAATTATGGCACTACAACTACCATGACTTGTAAAAGGCAGAATGCAGGCACAAACCAGGACAGGCAGATCTATATCCGTTTCGATATTTCAAATTTCAGCGCAAATATTTCTTCAGCCAAATTAAGGTTGTATGGCAAAATGAGCAATGCCAATGTTTCAAATGTGCCTGTGGATGTTCGCGATGTAACCAACACCACATGGGGGGAATCCACCATTACCTATTCGAATATGCCTGCACCTTCAGCGGCAGTAATTGCAACAACGACCATCCTGAATACCACAGCACAATATTATGAATGGGATCTTACTTCCTATATCGTTGCAAGGAAAGCAGCAGGGGCCACGCTCATCACACTGAACCTGCAAACAACAAATGTCATCAGCAATTATCCATATTTTAACTCCAAAGAAGCAACGTCAAAGATTCCTGAATTAGCAGTTGTATTTTCCTTCCCCGGCAAATATGGTGAGGCAGATCCTTTGCCTGTTATTAATGATGTGTTTGCAGATGGTGTGCTGAAGGATGTGACAGTATTTCCGAATCCGGCAACTGATAATATTGCTGTTCAGTACAACCTTCAAAAAGATGCATGCATTGGAATGATGCTATATGACGTTAGCGGACGGTTGACAATGGAAAAACCGTGCGAACAAAAATCTGCCGGCCTGTATGCGGAACAGATTGAAATTTCTTCACTCACAAAAGGCCTCTATTTTATATTTATACAGGCAGGTGAAGAAAAAATTGTGAAGCGGCTTATCGTTGAGTGACCTCATCAGAAATAGACGAACTGAAACAACTCTGCATAACTGTCTCCCTTCACTATATTTTTCCTTGGTCTGAATTCAAAGTGCCAGGAAAATTGCCCGCCACATCTTTCCTGGTTTGTGATGCCGGAACCAACGGGGATATTGCATAAAAATTTTTGATTCCAGTTACTCTTTGGAGGATGATGATAGATCCTGTCATCTTCAAAGCCGGAGTTGGCCAATGTTCCATTATAATCGAAGTCATCAATCCAAAGTTGAATGACATTGGTGCAATCCTGCATACATACCAACCTGATGGCTATTTTATGCCTGCCTTTTTGGGTTGGATTAAAATTAATTCTCTTCCACATCCAAACGTCAGCTGCATCGAACTTCAAAACTACGCTGTCGTCGATTAATAATTGCACTGCGTACGAACCGGCAGCAGGAGTAAACCGTGCAGTTGTTTTAATTGCGGCATTTAACCCGCTGCCATTTACAATTTTTGAAGTGACCGGAATGGATGGAATACCATCGCTGTTGAATACACGCAGCCGGGGTGTGTACGTTCCGGGAACCGGGTAATCATGTTTGTGTTCAGATTCATTCATTACAGGATCACTGCCATCTCCCCAAATCATTTCATAGTAGGAAGACGAAGGGGATGAATATTTAAATCGATAATCATTTCCTTTCACGGATTCCATTTCGAGTTTGCATGCTGGCCGGTTCATTCCTACGCTGTTGTAATGATTATCCCGGATTGTGATTTGCGCTTTCGTTGCTATATCGGATACGCTTGCCCTTGTGCTGTCACCTTCAAAATAATTATTTCTGATGATGACCCACCCGGTATCAGTTGCCGGTACCGGAAAACCCATGCCGGCTTTTTTTTCTATAAAATAATTCCCTTCAATCGTTTCTCCGATACCGGCTTTTTGCTCAGGATTTTTGTGGGACTGAACACTATTGTCAATCACACTTCCTATGAGGCTCCATGCGCCCAATTGTCCGCCGGCATCAACGGCTTCGCGATTATCTTCAAACACGCAATTCTTCACCATGCCTACACTGCCGGGTTTTCCTTCGAACCATACGCCGTATCCATATCCTGAATTTTTGTTACGGGCCAGGTAACATTGTTCGATTACTGCTCCCTGGTACCTGTGCATATAAAGGGCAGCCCATCCGAAACAAGTGATGGCGCAATTCTCAATATGGAATGAATCAGCATGACAGCGTATCGCAGTTTGCGCATATTTATAATCCAATGTTTTGATGTCACAATCCGAGCCTTTTAAAATAAGCCCACGCAGCGTTACATTTTTTCCATTGATAGTAAATGATTCATAGAACCGGTATTTGTTGAACCAGAGATTGGAGGTGATCACACTTTTTTTGTCTGATTCGATCACGATATTATTGCCGGAAATTTCAGCCCGTTCTTTCAGGTCAAAGCTGCCGGAGATAAAAATTTTATTTCCATCAATTTTTATTTCCTGTAGCAAGGCATCAGTATTGTCGACCAATTTGTACCCTTTTTTTATGGCCTGTTCCCTTGACAGAACGGGGTAGGAGGGAATGCCACCACGTTGTGCGAGGGCAGTAAATTCAACCAATAAAAACAAGATCAGGGAAAACCCCGAACGCTTGATATTCAGCATGTATTACCGACTGGAATAAAAAAAAACAAAAGTACCATGAAAAAACAGAACGGCTTGTTTTCAGGAAAAGCTGCTTACCTCATCGGTGCTGCTATTCCTGCCGGGTGCTTTTGAGAGGCACACCCGTTATCAACGGTTCACAATTTTTTTTTGCACCGATTGATATAATCCCTACTTTGCAATCAAACCTCAAAATTCTACCCTATGAAACGACTACTACTCACCATTACCACAGCATTTCTTTTCATTGCAAATTCTTTTGCAGACACAGGTGGTCCGGATGCATACGGATATATCTGGCGCGACAACCTTGAAGTAAATGGCCCGGTGTATAACTGGATTGACATTATCAGCCGCCCGGGAGCTACACTTGTGGAAAACCTGAGTGATGATAATACCGAAGGTCCTTTCCAGACTACATTTCCATTTCACTTTTATTGGTATGATATAAATCAATTTTGGATAGGAAGTAACGGTTACATCATTTTTCAGAATGGACAATTGTCTGCACCATTTCCTTACATCCCTGCAGCATCTCAGCCGCAAAACTTTATGGCAGCAATGGCATCCGATCTCAACTTTGATGGACCAGGCAATCCCGGTCAGTGTTTTTATTGGAGAAGTCAGAACCTGGATACAATGGTTGTTTCCTGGATCGATGTTCCTTTCTGGGATCCTACGCCTCCAAACTACTACCAGGGTACCAACTCATTTCAGATTATCCTTGCAACAGCAGATAGTTCAATTACCTACCAATACAAAGATCAAAGCGGAGTTTACAATGGCGGAGCTGCTGTTTATATTTCTGCGGGTATTGAAAATAATTCCGGGGCAATCGGTTTGCAAAGCATGGTGAATCCGGCAAGCATGGGCACTTATTACTTCACGACTCCTTATGCAGTGAAATTTTATTTTCCTTCGAACTCAACTTACCAGGTGGATGATGCCTCTGCGATGTACAATAACAATCCGACCAACGGCGGAAGGTTCTTGCCAAATACTTCACCAACACCTTTTACAATGACTTCCACTGTTCGAAATACAGGGAATACAAGTTTGGCTTCATTCAATGTAACAAGCAGGATTGTAAACAATCTTAACCAGACGCTGATAGTTGACAATACGCAATCGGGTGCATTGGCTGCCGGTGCATCAGCAAACCTCACCTTTACGAATACATGGTCGCCGACAAATACAGGAACTTTCGTTCAGCGATCAAGAACGTTTTTAGGCGGAGACCTCGTTCCGGCCAATGACAGCATTCCACTTGAACTCGTAGTGGTGGATACTACTGTGATGCCTTTGCGCCTTACTTTTGATGACGGTGTTCCTGATGGAGTGGGAATTAACTGGCAGGGTGGAATTGGTGGATGTGCGATGGAATTCACCCCTCCGTTTTATCCCTGCAAATTGACGACCGCTCATTTTTACATCCAGGCCAATCCAAACCTGGTAGGATTTTATGCAACTATTTACGATGACAATGGAAACCAGGGCGCGCCAGGCACAAGGCTGGATTCCATGTTCGTGCCGTCAGCAAACATCGTTGCACCGGGATGGGTAGATGTACCACTTACGAATCCGATTATCTTCAATAGCGGAAAATTCTATGTAGTCTGGAACATGGATGGAGACTTACTTTCTTTGGGACAGGATCTCACTCCACCAATTTCAAATAATGATTACGAAGTATTGGGCAACACTTTTGCAATCTATCGCAGCCGCGAATTCGAAGACCTGATGATCAATGCAACGATTGATACAGTGTTTATCCAGGTAGGCGTGAATGAAAATGAAAACACGGAAATTTTTGGAGAATTTTATCCGAACCCGGCATCACAATATGCAGTAATGAATTTTGAGCTTCCTGCAGGATTGGATGGACTATCTTATGAACTGTATGCTTCAAGTGGTCAGCTGGTACATGCTGAAGCACTCAAACAAAGCAGCAGGGGCGGAAATAAACTGGTGATTGATATTGCCGAATTGCCTTCTGGAATTTATTCCTGTGCAATAAAAAGCGGAAACTATTCAGCTCACCGAAAACTGATCATATCACATTAATAATAATTAAGGGGATTTATCATCAAGCCGTTTCGTCCTTTGGGTCGGGACGGCTTTTTGTTTGACCAAAGAAAAAGATCAGATGATCTTCATCGCTTCATTTTCTACAATCTCGTTCGCATAGGTCAGGAATAACTCCATCGCGAATTTCTTTCTCTCATCAAAAGCGTAGCTGATTTTATTTTCGAGGTAATCTTTTACATCTACATCAGTCCCGGTTTCTTTTTTGAATTCAGCCACAACCGTTTCACTGTTCATCAGTCCGAACCGCAATGCCTCATTAAAACGTTTCACAAAATCACGGTCAATGTCTTTATTGGCAACCCAGCAGGCAAAAACAAAAGGGAGATTGGTAAAAAGTTTCCATTCGTGAGCCAGGTCATAGATGTATTTGAATTTTGACTTCACGGCAAATGTGCGGTCGCCGATGATAATTCCTGCAGTTGTGCCGCCAATGATTGATTCATAATTCTGCCTGGTGTCATGAAACTGGGGCGTGATTTTCCAGAACTTTTCTGCAAGGACCTGGGCAAGGATAACGGAGGTGCGACTCTGGTAGTCAAGTAAAATATTCTGGATGTGATGAAGCGGAACATCGCTTGCCAGCAACACAGATCCTACTTCGCCATCGGCACCGATACAGTAATCGCTGATGATATGGTGTTCTTCCATCTCTTCCAACGCAGCAATGGGAACAAGCCCAATGTCCACCACATTTTCTTGCAGCTTCCTGGCGCATTCCGAAGGGATATCAAGCTGCAGGTCAATTTCTTTATTGATTGCAGAATTCTGAAGCCCGTAAATGAACGGTTTGCTGTTGAGGTAACTGACGCAGGAAATTTTAATCATATCGAATTAGTTTAGTTGTGAGGGGAAAAGAAACAATCCGTAAGCGAAATGCAATATTACTCAATTTGCATACGTGGTTATCAATATGTCATTTATTTTTTAACAGCGTTGTTACCTTATTTATGGAATGAAGTCAGTTTAAATTTAAGGGATCCATCCCTACATCAAACAGCGGAATCCGGAGCAGGCAACAATCTTATGGTCGGATTCATAACGCAACAAGTTACCTTGAGCATGTTTCTCCATGTTGCCCTTTGATTTCTACAGATGCTTATCCTGGTAGCACTCCCCAAATCTTAAGGACGAATACTTCAGCCCTAATTTTTGGATTAAGTGGGTTGAGAAAATTCTACTATGATTTATACCATACGAATACTGGGTTGCTTTTATTACACAAGAAAAAATGGACTAATATTGTCGGGCAATTAAATATTAAAGTTCATCCATTTATCTAGTGTACCATATTTGGATGTTGTAATTCAGGATGAAAAAATTCAATCCATGTACTATATCAAAAATAAATAGCCTCAACTTTTCAGAATGTATTTAAAGATTTTTTATTTTTTTATTTTTTATTTACTTTTATTCGAATCTTCATGTGACCGAAATGAGAATGAAGTGCCTGATAAGAAATTCCCTGAAGAAACAAATCTGAGAATAGTTATCGAGTTTGATTCAACTCAAGAACGTTTAGATAATAATGGAGAACCTGCTCCTATTGCCATGGGGCACCAAGCCCAATCTACAAATTTCAACTCTATTTATATTAAAGCAATTAAGTTTCTTAAAGACAGTTCGGGGGGATACGATTCCGGCGCAGATATTTATTATAATCCCGATCTTTGGTTGGCAAGCAATGGGACGACAATTGATAACTCAATTTCAGCCGCTAACGCCCTAGGTGCTTATAATTGGATTCGTGTTTATTTCTATCAGCAGAAATATCAAATAAAATTCAAAGCGAATGGTAATGAATATTTAGGTACATTATTGTCCTTTCTTTGGCCCGAAAATGATGGATCACAATATTTGATAAACGATAGTACTATCCTGAACGATTCTATAATTCCTCAAGGTTCCTATTATTTGGAATTAACTGGGCTGAGTTCGATATTACACTCTGAAATTACGACACAAATTACTCAGCCTAATTCTCTACATTATTCATGGCCAAGTCCGGCAAATCTTTATGTGGTTACATGTCCAATTTCGCCTTCTTTAGTTCTTAATCGTCCTGACTCAAAGACAATAACGATCTCAATCTCTACTAATAAATGTTTTGAGTGGATAGAAAACAGTGATCCTGCCTTTTTTGAACCGTTTAACGGAGATACAATTGTTGATTTTGGAGTACGAGGTATAAGGGTGATTCAGTAGCAGGTAATTTGTCTCTGATAACTTAAGAAACGTCTCAAAAGTGAATCCCTGCCTCGCTTTAATGAGGCCAAGATTTGAAGGGTAGAACTTGACCCCTAGTGGCTTCGTGGCGATCTATTTATGCAACTAAGACGCCAAGGCACAAAGAGAAGATAAATCAGATTAAGCGACTACTTGATTTTCCCATCCACGATTTCCACAATCCTGTCAGCCCTTTTTGCAAAGTCCCTGTCATGAGTAACTGTGATGATGGTATTTCCTTTTTTCGAAAGATTTCGAAAGATATCAAAGACAATTTCCGAATTGGCACTATCAAGATTTCCAGTCGGTTCATCCGCCATGATGATAATCGGGTCATTAATCAGTGCACGGGCAATGGCAACACGCTGCTGTTGTCCGCCTGATAATTTCCCTGATGGCTTCGAAGCAAAAGAATCCATTTCCATCATCTTCAATTTTTCCAGTGCCCTGCTTTCGATTTCTTCCAGGCTGTATTTCTTCAATTTTCTTGCTGGCATCATCACGTTTTGTAAGGCGGTGAATTCAGGCAATAAAAAATGAAACTGGAAAACAAAGCCGATGTTTTCATTTCTGAATTTTGAAAGTGCATTCTGGCTGAGTCCTGTTACGGTAGTATTATTCATCATTATCGTACCTTCATAGTCCGTGTCAAGGGTGCTCAGCAGGTAGAGTAGGGTGGACTTTCCACTGCCCGATTTTCCGACCAGCGAAACAAACTCCCCGCGGTTTACAGAAAGGGAAACATCGTCCAGCACATGAAACGTGTCAGGTTCATGGAAATATTTGTGGAGGTGTTCGGCCCTGAGGATTTCGTTCATGCGATACTTTTTTATCCTCTCAATATTGCTACGGGGTCAATCCTGGATGCCTTCAGGGATGGCATGAAACCGGCAATGAAGGTGGTGATCACCCCGAATACAATTCCAAAAATGTAATGTTTCGGATTGAAAATGACAGGAAAATATTTCAACCCTATAAAATCATTGGAAGGAAACGGCACGCGGGATAAACCATAAGATAATATAAAACCAAGCAGAATTCCACTGAGTGCCCCGAGCAACCCGATCACCAGCGACTGCGACAGAAATATCTGAACAATATCTTTTCTTGCAAAGCCCTGCGCTTTCAAAATGGCGATGTCTTTCATTTTGTTTGCAATAGTCATGTTCATGATGTTGTAAATTCCGAAGCCTGCGACAACCAGCAGTGTGATGCTGACGACAAACGTCAAAACATTCCGAACTGTATTGCCGGCAGTAACTGATGAGTTGGACGTTTCCCAATCATCTGCTTTGCTGCCGTATTTTTTTTCAAATTCCTTTGACATGGCAACTGCCTGTTTGTTGTCTTTGAGTTTTACATTGATATCAGTGATATAACTTTTGTCTTTACCCAGAAGTTGCTGTACACTTGATAAATTGACATAGCTCTTTACATTGTCCAGTGTTCCGATGCCGATTCTAAAAATTCCTACAATCCGGAAACGCATCGTACTTCCTAATGGTGTGGCAAGAGAAACAAGATCGCCTGTCCGCACATTCAGTTTTTGGGCAAGGCCGCTTCCCATCAAAATTCCGTTGTCAGTGGTGAGCAGGTTTTCAGTTTTTCCGAAAAGCATTTTTTCGTTCAGGTTATATAGCCGCGCTTCTTCAATAATGTTTACACCTTCAATGAAACCGTTTATCTGCACCGGTCCATAATTATAGAAAACCTGCGTGCTCAGCAACGGAGCCACTGCTGCAACTTGCGGATCGTGCTTCAGGTCGGCAATAATGGCATCGGCATTCTTGATGTTCAGCCTTACCTGTTTTGGCTTCGGGTGATGCACAACGATGAGATTATTCTCTCCTTTGAAATAATCGCTTGCAATGGAAACAGAATAATCCGTTTTCAGGTCATTGAAAATATGGACATCAGGAGTGGCCTGCAACATGGTGTCTTCAAGAAATTTATTGACACCTTGCATGAAGCTGATCATGAGAATGAACATCGCAATACCGAAGGTGACCCCAAGCACAGCAACCATCGTCTGCTTTTTACGCGAAAGCAAATGCGTTTTAGAAATGTCAAGGTTAACTGGCAGCAGCATGGTCTACTTTTGACCGGGGATGATTACCTCTGAAGATTCTTCAAGCCCACCCAGGATTTCCACATCATCAAGGGTTTGGACTCCTGTCTGCACAAAAACATTTTTTAATTTTCCATCCACCTTCACCTGGGCGCTGTCTTCGGCCACCATGGCAGCCCGTGGAATTACCAGCGCATTTTTCTTTTCCTGGATGATGATATTGGCTTCCACAGAACTATGAACAAACTGTTGCTCCTGCGTCTCTTTAAAGATAGCATCCACACGAAAAGTCTGGTCAACTTCATTCATCACAGGGTAGATGCGAATGATAGTCGCATGGAATATTGCATTCCCGGCTACATCAGACCTTAGCAAAACCTCCTGGCCTTTTTTTATTTTATCGATGTCCTGCTGGTCAACAGAAAGTTTGATGATACGCCTTGATTTTTCACCAAGGAGTGCAACGATTTCACCTGCACGTACAGCTTCCCCGGCTTCTTTCATGAGCTGGAAAACAATTCCGTCAAATTCGCTTTTGATGGTGTAATTGTCTGCGTCTGTCTGAGCTGTGGCGGCTTGGCCTTTGGCATTCTTCAAAGCAACACCGAGTTCATTCTGTGTGGCATAATACTTTTCCGCTGCGGATTTTTTTTGATTGAGTGATATACTATATAGTGTATACGCATTGTCTACACTGCTTTTGGAAGCAGCATTCTGTTCAAGGAGATTTTTCAGCCTGAAATAATTAAGTGAATCGTTCGTAAATTTTGCTGCCGCGCTTTCCATGTTGAGCCTGATGTCATTCAATATACGCGATTGATCAGACAGATTCTCCTGTGAGTGCCGGACCAGACTTTTAGCTGCATCCAAACGGGCCAATGGAGCATCGTTGTTTATTTTATAAAGTACAGCCCCGGCTAAGACTGCATCACCTTCCTCCACCAGTTTTTCCTTCACCGTTCCATTCGTCAGTGCATAAACATGGTATTCGTTTTCAGGAATTATTTTTCCGGAGGCATAAACGGTCTCTATGATATCCTTCCTGGCAGGGCTCACAGTAGTTCCTGATCTCGAGCAGGAAATAAGAAAAGGAAGAACAAGCAATGATATTTTTTTCATCTCAGTATATTTTTTACCTGGACGAGGTATGAGGCAGTCAGACAAAAACGCATTCATTTTTGTTCCAGAGATTGCAAAGTTATACTGCTATTTCAATTCATCATTTTTTATTTTGGCCTATCATTCCCAAATGGGTATGCTGAAAACTGTCAGGGTATTTTAATCCATAGCCCAATATCCTGTCAAAACTGGAATGCGCAAATAGTATGATTCCGGCAATTTGCAGGTTAGGACTGTTGAAAATAATTCCGCCAACCCAACACAGAACAGCGATTCCCTTGTGATGAAAAAAATTGTAAGTGATGGATCCGGTCTTTGGATTTAACAGGTAGCCAAGCATGCCTGCATCCGGTGCAAGAAATAGCGCGAAGAATACCCACCATGGTTTATCCATCTGGGAGTAAGCAAAGCAACCCATCAACAACATAGCTGCTTCTTCAAGTTTGAATGTGTTTTTCATTCCTGTTTTATTTTGATGCAATATTAGAGAAAGCATTGAACGGCCGGCAATCCGGATATAAATGTCTGCGGATTTGTGCGTTCAACCTTTGTTAATGGCGTCATGTGAACGCTTACCCTGTTTTTTCTGTCGTTTACTGACTAAAATATGCGCATTACAAAAAGTACTGATTTGCTGCAACTTTCAGGCATAACAGTGGCCCTTACTGTAGTAGAATCGTTGCGCAGTGTAAGCGCATTCAGAAACTTACTTCCCGGAAAATCAGAACTCCGCGTTACAGCATTGTTAGTTACAACCGCTGAAACCTTCATCAATGTTGATCTTCGGTCTAATCATACTCACTATAAATTTTTTGCTGTTATGTTCATAAGCGTGTTGAAAAATGAAACTGTCAGTATTAATGATTGAATCCATCCTCGTTTCCTTTGTAAACAATTGAGTAAGCATATTATGCTTAATGCTATTAAATAATATGCAGACAGCTTTCTGAGCTGTCACAGCATTAACCTGTTAGCTGACCTATTGAAATAAATCTACATGAGAAAAGAAAACTTTTTTAGTTCACCTGCTATGCGCAGGTTTGCTTTGTCTGTACTTATTATTGGCTCTTTAGCCGGCAATGTGCAACGCGTTTATGCAACACATGCTGCAGGTGCTGATCTTACTTACCGTTTTATTTCGCGGAACGGTACAGGTGATACTTACGAAATAACGGGTTCATTTTACCGTGATTGCAGCGGGGTTGCAGCGCCCACTACATTGCCGATTACAATTTCTTCGGTGATTTGTAATTACACAAATTCAACCTATTCACTTCCAAAAATAGCAGGAACAGGTCAGGAAATAACATTTCCCTGCTCAACCTCACAAACGAAGTGTACCAATGCAGCAAGCCCTATACTTGGATTTCAAAAATATGTGTATCGCGGAAACGTAGTATTTCCTTCGCAGTGTACTGATTGGCGAATCAGCTATTCAGTGCTTGCCCGAAATTGTGCAATCACAACCATGCAACAGGGAAATCCTTGTGGTCAAACGACAGCCATTTATGTGGAAGCAACTTTGAATAATCTGAATTTTACGAGTAATAATTCACCGACCTTCAGCAACAACCCTGTCGCATTTATCTGCCAGTTTCAGTCTTTCGTTTTCAATCATGGGGTGACTGACCTAGACGGAGATTCACTTTACTTCGAACTCATCGATGCCATGCAGTCGCATAACGTCTCCATCCCTTATATAGCGCCTTATTCGGGCATAAACCCGCTGACTTCAACGCCGGTCGTTTCGATTAATTCGTTGAACGGAGATATCACCATGAATGCCCAGCAACTTGAAATTGGCGTCATTGCAATCCGCATTAAAGAATATAGAAATGGAATACTGATCGGAAGTATTATCCGTGATATGCAATTCATCGTGAACAATTGCTATCCAAACGTCTTGCCTACTGCAACAGGAATAAATGGCACCAACGTTTTCACTGCAACCGTTTGTCCCGGGAATACACTGAGCTTTTTTATCAACTCAAATGATACCAACGTAGCCAATACTGTAACAATGACATGGAACAGTGGAATTACAGGAGCCACATTCACTACAGCCGGCTTACCACATCCAACAGGCACTTTTACCTGGACACCGACATTGGCGCAGGCCCGTCCGCAGCCGTATACTTTTACCGTGACGGTGCGAGATGATAATTGTCCTGCGAATGCATTTCAAACTTATTCCTACACTATTTATGTCCCTGACATACAATCCACCTTTACAAAGAGCGCGCACAATGGATTTAACATCAGTTGCTTTGGAGGCAGTGATGGTGCAGTTTCCGCAATTCCAACCGGAGGGAATAGCCCTTATACATATATATGGTCATCAGGCGCAACTACAGCATTGGCTACCGGATTATCAGCAGGAAATTATACAGTGACCGTCTCTGATGCGAATGGTTGTACGAAAACATTTACGCAATCTTTAACACAGCCGCCTGATCTTGTTTCATCGCTCCAATCACAATCGAATATTCTTTGCAACGGAGCAAGTACAGGATCTGCATCAGTCATAGTTACCGGTGGTGTTCCTGGTTATACTTACGTATGGAACTCTGCACCGCCCCAGGCAAATGATACGATGTCCGGAGTGCTTGCAGGGAGTTACAATGCCATTATAACTGATGTGAATGGTTGCCGCGATACTGTTTTCGTAACGCTTACACAACCAACGGCGATCGTACCGGTGATAGATGCAGTTGCAAATGTGACCTGTTACAGAAATGCCAATGGCGCAATCTCTATCAGCGTTTCAGGAGGAACACCTGGCTATACTTATTCCTGGAGCCCGGGTGGATATACCACGCAGGACGTTACAGGACTTGATACAGGAACTTATGTGGTTACAATTACAGACACCAATGGATGCACCAAGACTGCTTCAGCAACTATCACTGAGCCGGGATCTGTAACTCCACTTCCCGGATTACCTGTTTCTTCTACAGACCTGCTTTGTTACAATGATTCAAGCGGAACAGCTGCTGTAAATATTATCCTACTTGGTGGAACTCCTCCATATACTTATGCATGGAGCAATGGTAACGTCACTTCATCTGTTTCAGGATTGCATGCTGGCAGCACAACCATTACCATCACTGATGCGCTTGGATGTACTGCTGATACCACTTTTATAATTAGTGAACCCCTGCCTCTTACCACCGGAATTACCAATCCAAGTCCTTACTTCTGCGGCTTCGATGTTAGCTGCAACGGATTGACCGACGCAAACATTGATTTGAGTGTTGGTGGCGGAACTCCTCCATATGCTTATAACTGGAATGCGGGAACGTATGTAACTGAGGATTTGAATGCCATCGGTGCAGGTGTTTATAATGTTACTATCACCGATACAAATGGTTGTATTGCGAATGATACATACACTGTAACTGAGCCGGCTCCGATTGTCGTAAATATTTCAAGTCCGGTTAATGCGGGCGGATTCAACATTGCATGTAAAGGTGAAAGCTCAGGAATAATTCATACTGCTGTCACCGGTGGATGCGCCCAGTATAGTTATGATTGGGGAAGTGGTCCGGTTCCGGAAGATTCCCTGACCGGTTTGCCGGCAAATTTTTATTCTGTTACGGTAGTCGATCAGAACGGTTGCTCAAATGTTGATACAATTACACTTACGGAGCCTGATACACTTGTTCCATTGATCACAAGTATCGTAATCAATGGAGTGAATATTACCTGCTTCGGCGGTGCAGATGGACAGGTTTTCCTGGATACAATTATTGGTGGAAGTCCTCCTTATACCTGGACGTGGAATACCGGCAGCGCAACAGATACGCTCACCGGTGTAGGCGCAGGACAATATTCGGTTCATGTGATAGACGTAAATGGATGCTCCAATGACGCACTTGCAACACTGAGTCAGCCGGATCCGATTGCTTCACAGCTCAGTACCTCTCATTACAATGCGTATGAAATAAGTTGTAACGGTTCTGCCGACGGATTTATTAATATCGATACTGTATTTGGTGGCGTTCCTTCCTATACTTTCTCCTGGTCAACAGGCAGTACAATTGATTCGATAGGCGGACTCACTGCAGGCGTTTACACCTTGGTAATTACTGATACCAATGGTTGTGTTGATTCAGTAGACATTCCTTTAACTGAACCGGATGCTTTTATTGTGAGCGCAACGATTTCTGATGTGAACGGATACAGCATCGGTTGCAATTCGAATACAGATGGTACCATTGATCTCTCTCTATTTGGCGGAACAGGAAACTACTTTTATGTATGGTCGAATGGAGAGACTACATCAAGCTTAACAGGACTCGCTGCCGGACCATATTGCGCAACTATTACTGATGACAACGGTTGTCAGCTTGATACCTGCTTCACCCTTACAGAACCACCACCACTCGGAACAACCGATTCAGTGAGTGCCTACAATGGCGGAACAAATATTTCCTGCTTCAGTCTTTATGATGGATATGCAGGTGTAACCGTTACCGGTGGTGTACCGAATTATACCGTTGTGTGGAGCACCGGCGATACCGCATTGTTCATCAACAGCATCCCTGCCGGTACGTACACATATACTGTTACCGATTCCAGCGGATGTACTTTCAGCAACTCGGTGACCTTAAATGAGCCGCAGCCGCTGAGTGTTGTCCAGGATAGCACAAATTCCATTTTATGTAACGGTGATACTTCCGGCTGTATTTATCTCACCGTGAATGGTGGAACGGGGCCGTTCACATATTACTGGCCGAATGAAGATTCAGTACAAGATCAGTGTAATCTTGGAGCGGGGGTTTACCAGGTAACAGTTACGGATGCAAACGGTTGTGTCAGCATTGATACGTTTGGTCTCATTGAGCCAACTGCACTTGCCAATGCTGTTTCACTTTCATTATTTACGGGAAACAATGTACAATGTAATGGGGGTACAAACGGATATATCGTTGTGAATGAATCAGGCGGTACACCCGGTTATAGCTATACATGGACAGGTACAGCTGCAACAGGAGATACCGCGAATAATTTAGGTGCGGGAACCTATTCGGTAATCATTACAGATGCGAATGGCTGTATGGATTCTGCCAGCGCCACGCTCACAGAGCCTCCGGCGTTTACACTCAATGGTATTTTCTCTTTACCTACAACCTGTGGCAGTACAAATGGATCTGCATGGATAGACTTATCAGGTGGTATTCCTCCCTATACTTTTTTATGGAACAACGGTCAGTTGACTGATACGGCAACAGGCCTTTCGACAGGTATGTATTCTGTAACAGTGACTGATTCTGCAGGATGCACCTACTCGGACTCTGTATTTGTGAACAATACTGCAAACCTTAGTGCTACGCTTCAATCACAACAGGATGTAAGTTGTTTTGGTTCTGGTGATGCAACGGCTACTGTTTTACCAAGCGGAGGAACACCTCCATTTACTTACTTATGGAGCGATGCTCAAACAACACAAACTGCCGTAGGTCTTGTAGGTGGAGCTTATTTCTGTATCGTAACTGATACCAATGGATGTACGATTACTGTAAATGGAATCAACATACTTGAACCTGTGCTTCTGACTGGTACTGCAACGCCTTCACCGGTATTGTGCAATGGAGATTCTACAGGAAGTGCAACGGCGAATCCTTCAGGTGGAACTGCACCGTATAGTTACAACTGGCAAAATGGTGACACCACACAGACATCAGGCGGACTTGCATTCGGAACCTATACGTGTACGATCACTGATGCACACGGATGTGATACTACAATTTCTGTATCCATCAGTGAGCCGACTGTAATTGTCGCCAGTGTTTCTCATGCAAATGTTGATTGCCATGGAAACGCAACAGGAAGCGATTCAGCTTTCACTTCTGGAGGTACACCGAACTACACTTATCTCTGGAGTTCAGGGGCAACAACCCAGATTGCAACAGGACTTCTTGCCGGCACCTATACTGTTACAATTACAGATGCCAACGGATGTTCAATTGTATTGACTGATACCATTACTGAAAGTGCAATTCTCGATGCATCAATTGCATTGACTGCCATTGACAGTGTGAATTGTAATGGAGGTATGGATGGATCTGCAACAGTAACCGTGGGTGGCGGATCATTCCCTTATACTTATAGCTGGTCATCCGGAGCAACGACTGCTACCGCTTCTAACCTTGGAGCGGGGAACTATACAGTGAGCGTAACTGATGCCAATGGCTGTACCACTACTGTTTCAGCGACAATTGATCAACCGGTAACACTGGCTGTAAATGTCGGTGGCACGGGAAGTACAACCTGTAATGCAGGAAGCGATGGAATAGCAATTGCCAATGTGGTAGGTGGAACACCTGCGTTTACTTATGTATGGTCACCTGTTACAGGGTCGAATGATACCCTCACTGGTTTGCCGGCAGGAACTTATTCTGTAACAGTTACCGACTTCAACGGCTGCACAGGTTCCGGAACATTTACAATCAATGAACCTGTTGCGATAACAACAACTGCAACAGCACCCGCGGAAGTCTGTGGACCGGGAGTAAGTCTCGCCGGTGGATTGGGTGCTAACCAGGTTGGTACCTGGAGCAGTAACCCGGCAGGTGTCATTTTTGATGACAACACCAGCGCGACAGCAAATGCATCCGGACTTCAATATTCAACAACAGATTTCATCTGGAACATTACAGATACCATTACCGGTTGTACAGCATCGGATACGGTTCAGGTACTCGCCGATGAACAAGTGGTTGCATTGATTGACAGTGCTGACCAGGAAATCTGCCTGCACTCACCTTTGTATGACGGACACTTCCACATCGCAGCGAATCCGCCGGGCGTAGGGACAGGTGTATGGAG